>NZ_JACOOO010000005.1:0-152192 GCF_014287825.1 Clostridium hominis | reverse complement strand
ATGATTAATGAAAATTTAAATCAAGTTTTAAAAGAAAGAATGAGAAAACCATTACATGATATTACACAAACTTACACAATATGCAATATAATATGTATTTAAAGTGGGAGGAAGATTATAATGATTAATGAAAATTTAAATCAAGTTTTAAAAGAAAGATTTGAAAAGACAATAGCTACTGCTACAAACGAAGAAGTATATTTAGCATTATTAGAGTTGACTAAAGGAATTATTAAGAATAGAGGGACCAATAAGGGTAATAAAAAATTATATTATATATCAGCAGAATTTTTAATTGGAAAGTTATTATCAAATAACTTAATTAATTTAGGGATATATGATGAAGTTAGAGAAGTTCTTCTAGAGAATGGGAAAGAGTTATCTCAAATAGAGGAAATTGAATTAGAACCATCTTTAGGAAATGGTGGACTTGGTAGATTAGCTGCTTGCTTCTTAGATTCCATAGCTACATTAGGTTTAAATGGTGATGGAGTAGGGCTAAATTATCATTATGGTTTGTTTAAACAAGTATTTGAGGATAATAAACAAAAAGCTGAAAAGAATCCATGGATAACTAAGGAAAGCTGGTTAAATAAATCAGACATTAAATTTGATGTGCTATTTGGTGGATTTAAAGTTACTTCAAGTTTATATGATATAGATGTTACAGGATATAATCAATCTTGTAATAAACTAAGATTATTTGACATAGACTCTATAGATGAGACTATTGTAGAAGATGGTATTAATTTTAATAAAGAAGATATCAAAAAGAATTTAACATTGTTCTTATATCCAGATGATAGTGATGAAGCAGGACATTTATTAAGAATTTATCAACAATACTTTATGGTAAGTAATGCTGCTCAGTTAATTCTTTCAGAAGCAGAAGAAAATGGATATGACTTACACAAGTTAAATGAACATGTAGTTATTCAAATAAATGATACTCACCCTTCAATGGTTATTCCTGAATTAATACGTTTATTAGGAGAAAAGGGGATAGAAATTGATGAAGCAATCGGTATCGTTACCAAGACTTGTGCATATACAAATCATACAATTTTAGCAGAAGCTTTAGAAAAGTGGCCAATAGCATACTTAGAAAAGGTTGTACCACAATTAATGCCTATTATTAGAGAGTTAGATAATAAGGTTAAATCAAAATATGATGATGAAAAGGTATTTATAATAGATAATGAAAATAGAGTTCATATGGCACATATGGATATACACTATGGATTTAGTGTAAATGGAGTTGCAGCTCTTCATACTGAAATATTAAAAGATGAAGAATTAAATCCATTCTATAAGATTTATCCAGAAAAGTTTAATAATAAGACTAATGGGATAACTTTTAGAAGATGGTTAATTCACTGTAATAATGAGTTATCAAACTATATATCTGAGCTTATAGGAGATGAGTATAAAAAGGATGCAACTAAGCTTGAAGATTTACTTAAATATATAGATAATAAAGAAGTATATGCAAAGCTAGAATCTATAAAGAGAAATAATAAGATTGAATTAAAGAATTATTTGAAAGAAACTCAAAATATTGATATTGATGAAAATTCAATATTTGATATTCAAATTAAGAGACTTCATGAATATAAGAGACAACAAATGAATGTCTTATATATAATCAATAAATATTTAGAAATTAAATCAGGAAAATTACCAACAACTCCTATAACAATGATATTTGGAGCTAAGGCTGCACCAGCATATATTATTGCTCAGGATATAATTCATACTATACTTTGTCTGCAAGAAATCATTAATAATGATCCAGAAGTTAATAAGTATTTAAGAGTTGTTATGGTAGAAAACTATAATGTAACTAAAGCTTCTAAGTTAATACCTGCTTGTGATGTATCAGAACAAATATCGCTTGCATCTAAAGAGGCATCAGGAACAGGTAATATGAAATTTATGCTTAATGGTGCATTAACTTTAGGAACTGAAGATGGAGCAAATGTTGAAATTCATCAACTAGTTGGAGATGACAATATTTATATTTTTGGTAAGCCAAGTGAGACAATAATTGAGCATTATAAAAAAGCAGATTATGTTTCAAGAAAGTACTATGAAAAAGAAGGAATCAAAGAACTTGTAGATTTCATAGTAAGTGATAAAATGCTTCAAGTTGGAGATGAAGTAAATTTAACTAGATTATATAATGAATTAATAAATAAAGATTGGTTTATGACATTAATAGATATAGAGGATTATATAAAGACTAAGGATAGAATGTTTAAGGATTTTGAGGATAGAGATTCTTGGATGAAGAAAGTTCTGACCAATATAAGTAAAGCGGGATTCTTCTCATCAGATAGAACAATTGCTCAATATAACGAGGAAATCTGGAAATTAAAGTAGCCCTAACTTATACCTTATATAAATAAGGAACCATTATCGTAAAGGTAATGGTTTCTTTTATTTATATATACAAAGGTGTTGAGTAGCTGAGTTTATTTTATATGGTTGTAGTATGAGATATTTATAAATTAATAATTGTGGGAAAATATGTTAGAATTAGATGGAATATAATTTTTTGAGGTAATAATATGAATGATAGATTTGAAAAAAGAAAATCACAGTTAATCCCAGCACTAGCTGTGGTAGGCACAATAACTGCAATTGCAACTGTGAACAAGATTACAGTTAAGCCAGCATCGAAATTTATAAGATTATTATTTAATGGAGTATATCCAGGACCTAAGAACTATGATGAAATAAAAAAGCAAACAATAGTTATAAAAGATATTGATTATGGATCTAAGATTGAAAATGGAATAATGGATATAAATATGCCCTTAGATAATTTGAATGAAAAAAAACCTTTGATAGTATTGCTTCATGGAGGTGGATTTATAGGTGGTAGCAAGGAGGCCACAGCTGCATATGCAAGAACTTTATCTAGTCATGGATATATAGTTGCCAATGTAGAATATGCCTTTGCGCCAGAACATACATATCCAACACCTATAATACAGGTAAGCAAAGCTATAAGCTATTTGAAAGAAAAGAGTGAAATGTTCAATGTTGATATTAATAATATTTTTATAGCTGGAGGATCAGCAGGTGCACAAATAGCTAGTCAGATAGCAGCAATACAAACAAATAAGAAGTTATCAGATATTATGGAAATAGATCCGGTATTAACCAAGGATGAACTTAAAGGTGTGATATTATTTTGTGGATTATATAATATGAGTAATGTTTCAGAAACAGGATTTCCAGGAATTAAAGAATATTTGTGGGCTTATACAGGAGAAAAAGACTTTAAAAACTACGAGAGATTAGATGAAATTTCAACTGTTAAGCATATCACTGAAGATTATCCACCTACATTTATAACAGCAGGAGATATGGACAAGTTAGAATCACAATCTAAGGAATTAGTAGAGAGTTTAAAAGATAATAATGTTAGTTGTACATCGCTTTTCTTTAATGATAAAAGATTATTGCATCAATATCAATTTATGCTTTGGACAAAAGAAGCTATAAATACATTAGAAAAGGTTGTAAATTTTATAAATAATAGAGTAGAAAAGTAGTTGGTAAAACTAAATGTTAATTGACTAAATGATAAAAAAAAATTTATTATAAGGATATATTTAATTAATATACTATTTAAATAGTATTTAATATGAGATAGAGTAAAATAATAAAACTAAAGATAATTTTAAGGAGGAAAATTATGAATGTTACAATAATAGGGTGTGATGGTGCTTACCCAAGAGTTAATGGAGCAACATCAGCATATTTAGTGCAAGATAATGAAACAAAGGTACTTTTAGATTGTGGAAGTGGATCAATATCAAGGCTTCAAAATCATATTGAATTAAAAGAATTAGATGGAATTGTAATAAGTCATTATCATGCAGATCATTATGCAGATTTAGAATGTATGCAATTTGCTACAATGTTAGATACTTTTGAAAAAAAGAGAGAAAATCCCCTTGTAATATACGGCCCAGGCGAAGAGCAAATGTTAACTTATAAGAATTTTTGCAAAGGCAATACTTTTAAAGGGAAAGAAAGCTTTACTATAGGTAGTTTAACATTTGAAACTAAACTAAATAAACATGGAATAGAAGCTTATAGTATAAAAGTAACTAATGAAGATGGTGAGTGTTTAGTTTACACAGGTGATACAGGATATTATGATGAACTACCTGTTTTCTGTGAAGAGGCAAGTCTGTTAATAGCAGAGTCATCTTGTTATGAATACGAGAGAGGAAAGTTAGCAGGTCATATGACAGGAGGAGAAGCGGGGATAGTAGCAGAGAAAAGTGGAGTTAACACTCTTATTTTAACTCACTTACCACATTATGGAGATGTTGAAAAAATGGTAGATGAAGCAAAACAATTCTTTAATGGAGAGGTTATCTTAGCAAGATATGACTCTTGTATAGAAGTATAAAATTTGAGGTGAAAATATGACTAATATAAGAAAGGCTATATTTGCTGGTGGATGTTTTTGGTGTATGGTAAAGCCTTTTGATAGGTTCGATGGTGTATATAGCGTTGTTGTAGGATATACAGGTGGCAGAGTTGAAAACCCTACCTATGAGCAAGTATGTAATATGAAAACAGGTCATTATGAAGCTGTAGAAATATCATATGACGAAGAAAAAGTAAGCTATAAAGAATTACTAGAGGCTTTCTTTAAAAGTATAGATCCTACAGATGATGGTGGGCAATTCTATGATAGAGGGGAGAGTTACAAAACAGCTGTATTTTATTTAGATGAGAATCAAAAGAAAATTGCAGAAGATTATATTAGGGAAATAGATGATAGCAAAAGGTTTGAAGATCCAGTAGTGACAAAGGTATTAGAAGCAAAGAAGTTCTATCCTGCAGAGGACTATCATCAAGACTATTATAAAAAGAATCCATTTAAATATAATGTTTATTATAAAGGTTCTGGTAGGAAAGAGTTTATAGAACATGCATGGAAGAAAAGTGAAGAAGAAAAATTAGCTTTAAAGGATAAGTTAACAGATATTCAATATAGAGTGACTCAACTAAATGCCACAGAAGCACCATATAATAACGAGTATAATGATAATTATGAAGAAGGAATATATGTGGATGTAGTTGACGGAAAACCACTATTTTCTTCAAAAGATAAATTTAATTCAGGATGTGGTTGGCCTGCATTTTCAAATCCGATAAATGGTGGATATATTAAGGAAATAGAGGATCTAAGTCATGGAATGATAAGAACGGAAGTAAGAAGTACAAATGCAGACTCTCATTTAGGTCATGTTTTTAATGATGGACCTAAAGAGCTTGGGGGGCTTAGATATTGTATAAATTCAGCTTCTTTAAAGTTTATACCTAAGTGTGATATGGAAAGAGAAGGCTATGGAGAGTACTTGAAATTATTATAAAATTGAAATAAAGTGCGAAATAATATGACATAGAAAATGATAAAATTGACAGCTACAGAAACTGACCCATTCGTTAAGAACTTTTAGCCACTATCTTATGCAAAAATGCTAAAATTTAAAAACTCGCTATGCTCAAACATTTAAATTTCTTAACGCATTTTCACAACGATAGTGACTAAAGTTCTAAAGCTCATTCTATGTTTCTTACGCTATTAATTTTATCATTTTCTTCTATGTCATAATTATTTATTAAGTTCTACATTTAAATCAGCTAAAATATTTTTATTTATAACCTGATTATAGTATTGTTTAGGTGTTAAGCCGTATTCTCTTTTGAAAACCTTAAAGAAATTTGAGTAATCTCCAAAGCCACAATGATGATACACTTCTTTTATTGGCATCCCACTTTCAATTAAGGTCTTACTGTATTCAAGCTTTCTTTTTATTATATATTTATATAATGATATACCTGTCTTCTTTTTAAATTCATGAAGTATATAATATTTGCTGAAAAATAAATCTTCAGAAAGTTTATCTAAAGAAATATCTTCTGTTAAGTGAGCATTTACATAAGTAAATACATGGTCCAAACGAAGGCCTTTTTTACAGAATTTTTTTTCAGGCATCATAGACTCTATAACTACCCTATTTAAAATGACAAGAATCATTGAGAGCGTATTTATTTTAAATGTATTACTAGCGTAATGATTATTTTTATCTTCTACTAAAAGAAGTACTAAGAGTGTACGGATACGCATTGCACCTTCTGAATGTGATGGGATATGACGGAACTTGTTTAGTGATTCTAAATTGAAGCATTTAAGTAAACTTTCATCTTTTATACTGTTTAAATCTATATTTGGATTAAAAGATAATGCATAGATTGTACAAATTGAATCGGTATTATTATTAAAATAAACTTCCTCATAATCTTTTAATAAAATATAGTTGTGATTTGTGCAGGAATAGGTTTCTTCATTAATTACGGAAATACAATGACCTTTTCTAAAATAGAAAATGGTGTAGTTATCTTTGGAATTATATTTATGAATTGAGTTAGAATTAATGTCTATTTCTTTTAGAGTATATATAGCATTAGTCATTTAGGATACCCCTTATATAAACGTTGTTAATAAATTAATTAGTTAAATTTTGCATAAAAAACATTAAACATTTACATAAAAAATTATATAGCAATATTTACAAATTTTCAAGCAATATTTACCTATTATTCATAAAAGAAACAATATATAATAAAGGAGAAGTTGTTAATAATTAAACAATTAGGGGGATTAAAAATGAAAAAAAGACTATTGGCGTTAATTATGTCATCAATCGTCATGGTGTCTGCGTTAACAGGTTGCGGAAAGCAACAAGATGCAGGTTCATCAGAAGGGGTATTACCTACAGGAACATTTGAAGGTATCGGTAACAGTTTTGGAGGGGAGTTGAAAGTAAGTGTAAAACTTGCTGATGGAAAAATTGAAGAAATTACAATTTTGGAACATAAAGATACTCCTGGTGTATCAGATCCAGCAATGAAGGATATTCCAGTAGCCATTATTGAAGCGCAAAGTACTGATGTAGAAGTAGCTTCGGGAGCATCTATGTCATCTAAAGGTATAATGGAGGCTGTTCAAAATGCTTTAGATAATGCAAATGGTGTTGTTAAAGAAGAAGTAACTTTATTAGAAGAACCAGATGTATTAATAGTTGGTGGTGGAATGGCTGGTATGGTATCTGCTATAACTGCTGCTGAAAATGGTGCAAAAGTAATAATATTTGAAAAGACTGGTAAGTTAGGTGGTACTTTTGGTGGAAGTACTTTATCAGGAACTAATACTAAGATGCAAGAGGAAAATGGAATCACAGATGATTCTCCAGAAAAGTTCTTCCAAGATTTTATACGTTTAAATGAAGGATATAAGGAAATATATCCTGAGGCAGAATATACTTGGAATGAGGATCTAGGAAGGTATTATGCTGAACATTCTGGAGAGGCAGTTGACTGGTTAGATGAGTTAGGCGCTGATATGAAAGATAGAACTCCTAGTCAACCAACTTTATATGAACCATTAAGCGTTCCAAGAGTATATGTTGGAGATAGGGCTTCTTATGAAGAAGTAGTTACTAAGGAATTACAAAAACATATAGATGCAGGTAATGTATCAGTGGCTTTAAATACAAAAGGTGAAGAATTACTTATGAATGGTAAGGAAGTTGTTGGAGTTAAGGTTACTAAGGCTGATGGAACAGAAGCTGAATTTAAAGCTGATTCTACAATACTTGCAACTGGTGGATATGGCCATTCAGAAGAATTAGTTAAGAAATATAATTTTCAAAACTTCACAACTACTTGTCCTGAATTCGTTACAGGTGATGGACATATAATGGCTGAGAAAGCTGGTGCAGTACTTAAAAACATGGACTTTTTAACTGCTTATTCAGGTGGGTTAAAGAATGAGGAAAATGGATTAAAAAAAGTTGATTCAATTAGAGTTAAAGATTTCCCATATATAATATTTGTTAATGAAAATGGTGAAAGATTTATTGATGAATTAGGAAACGAAGATGGATCAGATTATGATAAAATATCATCTTCATGGAAGAAAGCTAAAGACAATAAAGTTTATATAATGTTAGATCAAGCTATGGTCGATAGCTTAAAGGCAGAAGGTAAATCTATTATTTCTGGAGATAAGGATTGGAGTAAATTTGCTGCTCAATTAGAAAAAGGTGAAGTATTATTTACAGGTTCAACTATTGAAGATGTAGCAGAAAAAGCTGGAATAAATGGAGCAAATCTTGCTACAACAATTGAAAGATATAATGGGTTTGCAAGAAATGGTATAGATGAAGATTTTGGTAGAACAAGACTTATGACAGAGTTCACTGGTGGAACTTACTATGTTTTTGAAACTACTCCGTATTTAATGATTACAGCTGGTGGGCCAGATATGAATGATAAAGGTGAAGTTTTAAATGCAGATGGAGAAGCTATTCCAGGATTATACCAAGCTGGTGAAATCATTGGTATGGCAAATGCGTTTGGAAGAACTACAATTGGTGGTATTGGTAATACAGGTAATGTAGTTTGGGGTAAATTAGCAGGTAGCAGTGCAGCAGAATATGCTAAAAGTAAATAGTCAAATTAAATAAAATTAGAATATAAATAAGTTTTCCCTAAAATTATATTTATAAATAGAGGACTGTAAGTTTCATAGAAATATGCTTACAGTCCTTAAGCTTTATTATACTAATAGTAGTTAATACTATTTTATGAAATTAGTATTAGTGAAGTATATATTTGAATTATAAAATTTATAAAGTACATATTGTAGCTATACATTGAGAATTTAAATTTAGGATAATAAAAAGGCATAAGATTGTATAATACAAATCTTATGCCTTCTAGTAAATATAATTAATTGAAAGGATTACTATTTAGCGTCTTTTATTGCTTCTGCAACAGCTGTTTTTATAGCTTCACTTGTAAGTGTAGCACCTGAAACAGATTCGACATCAGTACTTTGAGTTTTTATAATTTCATTAGAAACGCCTGCTTCTGCACCTTCAAATATACCAGGTGTTTCTTTGTGGTCTTTAAGTTCAATTTTAACTATGTTACCACCTTCAACTGTAACTTCAACAGTTACATCTCCACCATTACCTTTACCAGTGCCAGTGTAAACACCATCTTTATATCCGCCATCAACTTCTGGTTTAGCAGTTTCAGTTTCTTTTTCTACTTTAATAGTAGCTTCTGTATTTCCACCGTTATCAACAACATATTTAGCAGCATTTTCACCAGCTATACGTCCAAATACAACGATATCTGTAACAGCGTTACCACCAAGTCTGTTTGCACCATGAACTCCACCAGTTACTTCACCAGCAGCAAATAATCCAGGTATAGATGATCCATCTTCTTTTAATACTTCTGTATTTGTATTTATCTTAACTCCACCCATAGTATGATGTACAGCAGGAGCACATAATCCAGCATAATATTTAGCTGTAGTTAAAGGTTCTTCCATTGATTCTCTTCCGAATTCAGCATCGTTTCCAGCTGCTTGATATCCAGCATAAGTATCCATAGTTGCTTTTAATGCAGTAGCATCAACTCCGATTTGCTCAGCTAAACCTTCTATAGTGTCTGCTTCGTAAATTATACCAGCAGATATATATTTTTCTATAGCGCTTAACCCATCTCTAACCTTTTGGTCAAATACTATGTAAGATTCTTTATCAGTTTGAGCTAATATTGCTTCAGAAACAACATCACGAGTAAGTAGTTCATTTACAAATCTTTTACCTTCTTTGTTAACTAAGATAGCACCATTACCTCTAACAGCTTCAGTATACATAGTTTGAGTTTCAGGATGAACTGTTGGGTGAGTTTGAATTTGTTCAATATCAACTAATTGAGCACCTAATTCTTTAGCCATAGCTATACCATCACCAGTTGCACCAGCATGGTTAGTAGTTCCAAATCCAGTTAAAGCAGGATTATATTCAACTACCATTTCAGCATTTCCAGCGAAACCACCAGTAGCTAAAACTACAGCTTTACAATCTATTGTAAATTCACCATCTTTATTACTAGCTTTAACACCAGCTATTTTACCATCTTCAACGATGATTTGATCAGCTTTTGTTTCAAGTAGTACAGGAATATTTAGCTTGTCCATATTTTCGTTGAACATTTTTACAAGCATTGGACCTACAGCAGAACCACCTGTTGGCTTATGGATACGCTTAACGCTTGCTCCACCAAACATACCAACTTCTGAAAGGTCTCCACCATTTTCAGTAACCCACTTTACTCCATCAGCAGATTTTTCTGCTAATACCTTAACTAGTTCGGGATCATTAAGGTTTTTTCCACCTTTCATAGTATCTTCGATCATTAATTCAACTGAATCTTCGATACCTTCAGTAGCTTGTAACTCTGTAGCAGCAGCATTCATACCACCAGTAGTTCTTATCGTGTTACCACCAGTTTGAGGCATTTTTTCTAGAATTACTACATTAGTAGCTCCATTTTGCACTGCTTGCATTGCAGCTGCCATACCAGCACCACCGGCACCGATAACAACTATATCAGCTGATTTGTTTTCTACTACAGTTGTTTGATTTCCGTTTTGAGTATCATTACCTTCTGCAGAATTAGAAGTACAACCAGCAAATAGAGTAGCACTTACTAATGTAGCTAAAGCTAATGACATAACTTTTAGTTTTTTCATAATTTCCCCCTAAAGATACTAATAAATTAATTTATGCAACATTTTACGCAATATTATTGTTAAAAAACATGCAAACATATAATATCATATAGAAAATATTTTGTACAGAGAGAATGTTAAAAAAGATACAAAATAATCATAAAGAGAGTGAGTTTATTTATGGCTCAATTAAATTATAATAATGATATAGCCTTAGACACAGACACTACTGTAGTTTCCGGTAATAGTTCTGCTCAAATAAATATAGTTAGCAAAGCAAAACTATTTAAAGCAAAATATACGCATCAATAATTGGTAAAGAGGAATGTTGTGAAAGGGGGAGAAAATATAGAAATTAAAAAAGCACTTATAAGAATAAGTGAGAGTTTAGATGATTTAATTGAGCCACAGTATATAATAATACATCATACTGAAGAAATAGGATGGAATGTATATGATACTAATGACTATCATATTTCATTAGGGTGGGAAGGAATAGGATATAATTATTTTATTGAAGAAGATGGAACAGTTTTTGAGGGTAGAGGAATGAAAATTGGAGCTCATACAAGAGGTATGAATAAAATATCAATTGGGATTTGTTTAAGTGGAAACTTTGACATAGGATTTCCTAGGCAAGAACAATTAATTTCTTTAAAAAAACTGTGTACTTTTTTTATGAAAAAATATAATATATCTATAAAGAGAGTTATTGGCCATAGAGAGGTTGAAAATTCTAAGAAAAGTTGTCCTGGAACAAACTTCGATATGGAACAATTTAGAAAAAGCTTAATATAAAACACAATATTTACATTACTTGGAGCACTACATAGTATTGACAAAAAACACATAAGTAATATATAATATACAGTGTTTTGGTAAAGCCGTAGAAATCGATATATGTTACTACGGAGGGAGGGAAAAATTGTGTCAGAAGTTAGATTAAGAGATAACGAATCATTAGAGCAAGCTTTAAGAAGATTTAAAAGAAAATGCGCTAATGCTGGTGTTTTAGCTGAAGCTAAAAAAAGAGAACACTATGAAAAACCAAGTGTTAAGAGAAAGAAGAAATCTGAAGCTGCAAGAAAAAGAAAATTCAAGTAGTATTCATGATGAAATGTATATTAATTAATGAATATATTGCAAGATTATAAGCCTTTTTAGTTTTTACTAAGAGGGCTTCTTTCCTTTAAAGACTAAATTATAGTGAAAAATCCCAGGCTTAAAGTAAATCTTTAAGTACTGGGATTTTTCTTATTGAGAATTTGTCCATTTATCTATGAAATTTTTTAGCCAGTTCCAAAGTCTTTCTAATATACCAGATTCTTTTATTTCATTACCTAGTGACTTTAGATCTTCTAATAATTTAGAGCTATTTTGTTTTATGGAATCTTTAATAGCATCATAATCTATATCTAGGTCATTAATTTTATTCATTAATAAAACTATTTTTTCTTTTGTTACGTCATTAATTGTTATATCTAGATTAGAAGATACGTCACTTACAATTTCATTTATTTCATCAGTAGTTTTAGGAGCTTCTTTGATTACTCTAGCTTTAACTTCATTTATTAATGCAGTAGCTTCTACACTTCCGATAGAATCAGCTATATCTAAAGTTACTTCTACTTCTTCTTGAGCGACTTGCTTACCTTCAGGCTTTAGTTCTATTCCTATTATTCTTTCTGCACCTTCAAATATTCCTGCTAAAGCTGACTCACCTGTTACTGGAAATGGTGCAGAAGCTATTATATCAGCATCTGTTATTCCAGATGTAATTAAGGCATTTGCAAGCATACCATCTGTAACTAGTGTTAAATTATTAGATTTTACATTGATGCCTGTACCACTTTCGTTGATTTTAACGTAAGCGCTTGAATACCAGCCTCCTGTAAAATCAGAATAACCTAATTGTCTTGAAGCAACAGTATTATCAACATATACTGCATCTATATTATCAGGGGCATTAAAATACTCTCTTAGAGATTCTTCTTGAGTATGATTTAAATCAGCACCGAAACATAGGATCTCACCTTCTTGTATATCTGGCTTTCTAGCAAATGCAGGCATGGAAAAGCTAAAAGATAACAAAATGAGTAAAGTAAGAGCTACTTTTCTTAAAAACTTGTTTTTCATAAAATACCTCCATAGGTTATTAATACTATTATACACAATATAAGTATTTTATGAAGAAGGAAATTGAGATATAATATAAAAATATGATATAGAGAAATTATAGTAATTCAAAATATTAAAAAGTATAAGATAGGAGAAAAGAGTATGAATAAAATAATAGGCTTTATTGGAGCAGGAAATATGGGGCAAGCTATAGTAGGAGGAATAGTTAAAGCTGGATTAGTACCTTCTGAAAATATAATTATGTCAGATTTATATGAACCAAGCTTAGAAAGAGCAAAGAATAATTATAATATAGATGTTACAACTGATAATAAACTAGTTGCTAGAAAGTCAGATATATTAATATTAGCAGTTAAACCTAATTTATATTCAATAGTAATAAATGAGATAAAGGATTTAGTTAAAGAAGACGTTGTTATTGTTACTATTGCAGCTGGAAAATCAATTGATAGTACAGAAAAATCTTTTGGAAAAGAATTAAAGGTAATTAGAACAATGCCTAACACGCCAGCTTTGGTTGGAGAAGGGATGACTGCAGTATGTCCAAATAAACTTATAACAGATGAAGATATAAGCGAAGTATCAAGCTTACTTAGCAGTTTTAGTAAAGTTGAAGTGGTAAGTGAAAGTTTAATAGATGCAGTTACTTCAGTAAGTGGATCATCACCAGCATATGTATATATGTTTATTGAAGCTATGGCAGATGCAGCTGTATTACAAGGTATGCCAAGAGATAAAGCTTATAAATTTGCTGCACAAACTGTATTAGGTTCAGCTAAGATGGTATTAGAAACAGGAATGCATCCAGGTGCTTTAAAGGATATGGTATGTTCTCCAGGGGGAACTACTATAGAAGCAGTATCAGAACTTGAAGCTAAAGGATTTAGAAGTGCAGTAATATCAGCTATGAATAAATGTTATGAAAAGTCTAAAGAAATGTCTAAATAAAAATTATTAGAATTATAAAAGCATGAGTTTTAAAGTTAACTCTTGCTTTTTATTTTTTATTGATTAAATACAAATTATTAATACTATATTAAGAAAAGCTATTACTGTAGCCACGTAAAATTTTATAATATATAATAATAGTGTAAAAAATTGTGATTTAAATTGTTTAAATAAATTTTAATTAGGAAGGTAAAGTATGAAAATAGGATTAGTATTAGCAGGTGGTGGCGGAAAGGGAGCATATGAGCTTGGAGTTTGGAAAGCCTTAAAAGAATTAGGCATAAGTGAACATATATCTGTTTTTTCTGGAACATCAATAGGTGCGTTTAATGCAGTTTTGTTTGCTATGGATGACATGGATAAGGCAGATAAGTTATGGGATGAAGTGACTATGGATAAGCTAGTTCCTATAAGTAAAAATGAATTAATTAAAAGAGGGATAGGGCTTTATATAGGCGGGAAAAATCTTCAATTAGCTAAGAAGTTTCTGAATGATAAATTAGATCATGGTGCTATTACTAATGAAGGTGCTGTAGATATAATTAACAAATACCTTGATTGTAATAAAATAAAGGAAAAGAATAAAGTTTGTTATGCAGCATGTACAAAGTTGCCTAATTATACAGTCCAATATTTTAGGATAAATGATTATGATAATGAAACTGCTAAGAAGATGATTTTAGCTTCAGCATCATTACCGCTTATTTATGATAGTACCGAGGTTTTTGGAGAGAAATATATTGATGGAGGGATAGTTGATAATACTCCTATTCAACCTGTATATGGAGAAAATTGTGATGTTATTATAGTTGTATTGCTTTCAAAAGAGACTATTATAGATAGGTCGCTTTACCCAAATTCAAAGCTTATTATAATAGCGCCAGAAAATCTTATAGAAAATACAATTACAGGTACTTTAAATCTAGATTCAGAAGCAAAAGCAAGAAGAATAATAGAAGGATATAATGATACAATGAATAAACTTGAGCCAGTAATTGATATATTTAAGTTTATAAACCAAGAAAATGATAAGAAAGAAAATCCGTTACTATATAAGCTATTCAATTGGTTAAAGGATTTTAGTAATAAAATAAAAAAGGCATTTAAGAGATAGGTGAAGTTTATAATAGATTTACTTTAAAGCATTAAAATTATAAAAGGAGATAAGAACGAATGAAAACAATAATATATTTAACTAGACATGGTCAGACAGAATGGAATCTTGAAAGAAGATTGCAGGGGAGAGGGAACTCACCTTTAACAGAAGCAGGTATAGAAAGAGCTAAAGAGTTAAGGGAAAGAATTAAAGATATAGATATTGATTTTATATATTCAAGTCCTATAGAAAGAGCTTTAGATACTGCCAATATAATTAAAGGGGAAAAAAATATTGAAGTAATAACTGATGAAGGGTTAATGGAAATGTGCTTTGGTGACTATGAAGGTAGAAAAACAGATGAAGTTATGGCGGAAAATCCTTCTTGGAATATTGATCTTATAATGCATGGTGATGTTGAATTATGTGCACCAAATGGTGAGGATTTAGCTAGTGTTAGAGCTAGAGTTGCTGAAACTATGGATAGAATAATAGAAGAAAATAGAGGAAAGGCTATTTTAATAGTAACTCATGGAATAACTTTAAAAGCTTTAATGTATTATTTTAAAGACCAAGAGGTAAATAATGAAGTTATGGGGCAAGCTACATTAACTAAAATAAGTGTAGATGAAAATAATGCTTTTGATATAGAATTTAAAAATGATGATAGTCATTTTACGGTAAAAGGTCAAAAATTAGGTTGGTAGATTTTTTATTATCAAGGTATTTAAGAAAAGTATAAGCAAGTTGTTAAAGAATTTTTAGATAATGTTGGTTAATAAATATAAAGGTCTGTTAAATAAATAAGTTTAACAGACCTTTAATTATGATATAATTTACTAAATAATATAATTTTTAAAAGTATAAAAGGAGTGGAGAGAATGTATAGAAAACAAATAGAAGAATACTTTAACTTACATAAGGATGAAATGTTAGAGGATATATGTAAAGTCATAAGAATAAAAAGTGATAGACAGGAACCAAAAGAAAATATGCCTTTTGGAGAAGGTGTAGTAAAAGTTTTAGAGGAATCTTTGAATATTGCTAAAAATATGGGATTTAAGACAACTAATTATGATAATTATGTGGGAACTGTAGATTTTAATGATAAGGAAAAGGCTTTAGATATATTAGCGCATTTAGATGTAGTTCCTGCTGGAGACGAATGGACAGTAACTAATCCTTATGAGCCTGTTATAAAGGATGGAAAGTTATATGGTAGAGGATCAGCAGATGATAAGGGACCTGCAATAGTGGCGTTATATGCTTTAAAGGCAGTTAAAGATTTAAATATTCCATTAAGCAAAAATGTTAGACTTATATTAGGAACTGATGAAGAGTGTGGAAGCGGAGATATTAAGCATTATTATAAAATAGAAAAAGAAGCTCCTATGACATTTTCACCAGATGCAGATTTCCCAGTTATTAATGTTGAAAAAGGTGGATTAAAAGGTTTATTTAACGCAAAATTTAATGAAGATAATAAACTTCCTAGAATAATTTCAGTGAATTCAGGAGTGAAAATTAATGTAATTCCTGATAAAGCAACTGCAGTAATTCAAGGTTTTAGTAAAGATGAAGTAGAAAGATACTGTGATAAAACTACTGAATTAACTAAAGTAAAATTTACTGTAACAGAAGATGCTGGGAACTGTGTAATTAATGCAAAAGGTGTAGGAGGACATGCTGCTCATCCTACAGGAGGAAATAATGCATTAACAGCTATAATTCATTTATTAGCATCTATGCCATTTGCTAAAAGTGAAGGATTTGATAGAATATGTGCTATAAATAAGTTATTACCTCATGGGGATTATTATGGTGAAGCTCTTGGAGTAAAGATGTCTGATAAGGTATCAGGAGAGTTAACTTTATCATTTAATATATTTGAGTATAATACTACAGGGTTAAAAGGAACATTTGACTGCAGAGCACCACTATGTGCCAATGATGAAAACTTAAGAGATGTTGTTTATAAAAACTTAAATGAAAATGGAATTGAATTAGAACCATGCAATGTGTCAGATGGTCATTACGTTGATGAAAACTCTGATTTTATCCAAACTTTATTAAGATGCTATGAAATGTATAGTGGTAAAAAAGGCGAGTGTATAGCTATTGGAGGAGGTACTTATGTACATCGTCTAAAAAATGGAGTAGCTTTTGGGTGCACAATGCCTGGAACTGATAATAATATGCATGGCAATGATGAATTTGCAGTAGTAGATGAATTATTATTAAGTGCTAAAATATTTACACAGGCTATAATAGAATTATGTAAATAATAATATAGTATAATAAGTTTAGAATATAGGAGTGATATAAAATGGGTTTATTTAATGGAATTATAGGAAATGCATCAGAAGTTGATATAAATAAAGTTAGTCAAGAGTATGATAAGCTATTAGGACCAAGTGAAAGAATAGAAAAAGCATATAAACTAATTAGAGATATGCTTATATTCACTAATAAGAGATTAATAATTGTTGATAAGCAAGGTGTAACAGGCAAGAAAACTGAATATCGTTCAGTACCATATAGAGCTATTACTAACTTCTCAGTAGAAACAGCAGGTCATTTTGATTTAGATGCAGAACTTAAGATTTATATTTCAGGAATGAGCATGCCAATAGAAAAGACATTCAGCAGTGGATGTAATATATATGAGGTGCAAGCTATACTTGCAGAATATTGTAGTAGATAAGTAATAGGAGATATGGTTATGTGGATAAGGGTACAAGATGAAAAGATATTAGTAGACCCTAAAATAATTCAAGTTACAAAGGGAATACTGAAAAAGTCTAAATATACTATTGTGGGTAAAGTTACTAATAGTACTGAGGAGATGGCAGTAAATTTAGGCGCATATGATAGTGAGGAGATTGCTCAAAGGGTATTTGAAGAAATTGAGCAAGCAATTCTTAGTGATAAAAAGATGTATGTAATGCCAGAATCAAATATAATATATTAATTAAAATATAGAGTGTAGTTATAGCTTAGGTTGTAGCTACACTTTTTTATTTTAAGAGTATTAGTATATAAATTTTTTAAAAAATGTTATTATATTATTAGAAAAATATTCAATTTAATACATAAAAAGTATTTGATTTTTAGAGAGAAATGGGGGCTATAGATGAATATTAGAGATATTTTTGATCAAAAGAAGCTAGTATTTTCCTTTGAGGTATTTCCACCTAAAAATACCTCACCAATAAAAAATATATATAAGGCTTTAAATGAATTAGTGAAATTAGAACCAGACTTTATAAGTGTTACCTATGGGGCAGGAGGAAGCACTGTAAATAATAAGACCACAGAGATATCATCACTCATAAAAAATATTTATGGGATTGAGTCATTGGCACATTTAACTTGTATTTCATCAACTAGAGAGCAAATAAGCGATATAACTGAAAGATTAAGACTTGAGGATGTTGAAAATATATTAGCTCTTAGAGGTGATGATAATGGTACAAGTTGTGGAGATTTTAAGTATGCGAATGAATTAATAAGTTATGTTAAAGGGAACAAAAATTTTAATATAATAGCTGCATGTTATCCAGAGGGACATATTGAAAATAGAGATGTTAAATTGGAAATTGATAATATAGAAAGAAAAATTGAATGTGGTGTAACTAGCTTCATTTCGCAGTTGTTTTTAGATAATAATACTTATTATGAATTTTTAGAAGAGGTATATAAAAGAAATATTAAAACTAAGATACAAGCAGGAATAATGCCTGTTATAAATGCGAAACAAATGAAGAGAATAACAGAGCTATGTGGAGCGACTATACCTTTAAAGTTTAAAAAGATAATGGAGATGTACGAAAATAATCCTGAGGCATTAACACAGGCAGGTATAGCATATGCAACAGATCAGATAATAGATTTATCATCCAGTAGAGTAGATGGTATTCATCTGTACACTATGAATAATCCATATGTTGCTAAGAATATAAGTAAGAATATAGGGAAAATAATAAATTCAATAAATGAGGTTCAAAATGTATAGTTAAAAAGGAGATTGTGAGATGGAAAAAGTAGAAAGTTTTGAATTAGATCACAGAAAGGTAAAGGCACCTTATATAAGAAAATGTTGTGTATTAGATGGAGAGAAAGGTGATAAAGTAAGTAAGTTTGATATTAGATTTCTTCAACCTAATAAAGAAGCTTTTGGGACAGCAGCTATGCATGGGTTAGAGCATTTATTAGCACATACTTTAAGAGATAAGTTAGAAGGTGTAATAGACTTATCACCAATGGGTTGTAGAACCGGTTTTTATTTAACTATTTGGGGAGATAGAAACTGTAATGACATAAAGGAAGCAGTAGAGTATTCATTAAATAAAGTTTTAGAAGCAACAGAAGTTCCGGCAAAAAATGAAGTGCAATGTGGTAATTATAGAGATTTATCATTATTTGGAGCACAAGAATATGCTAAGGAAGCATTAGAAAAAGGATTTTCACTTAATATTTATGGAGAATAACTTAAAAATTGATATAAATGAGGTATTGAGATATCTAGGATATAGAGGTCAAGAAGTAACAAAGGAACTTATAAAAGATGTTGAAGAAACTATTAAAGAAGGCAAAGCATTATTTAAGCCTAAGTATGTTTATAGAGAATTTAATATAGTAAAAGAGAATCATGAAATATTATTACTGGGAACTAACTTAATTTTAAAAGGTAAAGACATATATAATTTATTAAAAAGTAGTGATAAATGTATAGTTATGGCGGCCACTATTGGAAGTGATATAGAAAGAAAAGTTAAGCTTTATAGCAAATATAATTTGACTAAAGCATTAATATTAGATTCTTGTGCCACAACAGCTATTGAAGAAGTATGTGATAATTTACAAGAAAGTATAAGTAAAGAAATACTTAAAGGTGAAGAAAAATTCACCTTTAGGTATAGTCCAGGATACGGAGATTTAGCTTTAGATATACAAAAAGAAATTGTATCTATACTAGATTGTGAGAGAAAAATAGGGCTTAAGGTTTCAAGTGATATGGTTCTATTTCCTAGGAAATCTGTAACAGCAATAATAGGGATAACTAATAAAGAGCGAAGCAAAGATAAATGCAAGGATTGTAATAACTTTGAAAGATGTAGCTATAGAAAAGGGGATAAGAGGTGTGGATGTTAGAGAGTTAATAAAAGAAAGAGTGGTTATATTTGATGGAGCTATGGGAACTATGCTTCAAAAAAGAGGATTAAAGCTAGGAGAAAATCCAGAAATAATTAATTTCACAAATGAAGAGATAGTAATTGATATACATAAAGAATACATAAAAGCTGGAGCAGATATCATAACTACAAATACCTTTGGGGCTAATGAAGTTAAATTAAAAAGCACACCATATTCAGTAGAAACAGTTATAACAAAAGCAGTAACCTTAGCTAAGAAGGCAAGCTTTGGGGAAGATGTATTAGTAGCTTTAGATATAGGGCCAATAGGAGAACTTATAGAACCAATGGGAACATTATCTTTTGATAATGCAGTAAAGATATTTAAAGGGATAGTAAAGATTGGAGAAAAAGCTGGAGTAGATTTGATTTTAATAGAAACTATGACGGATCTCTATGAAATGAAAGCTGCAATATTGGCTTGCAAAGAAGAGACATCATTACCGATATTTGCAACTATGACATTTGAGGAAGATGGAAGAACTTTTACAGGCTGTTTACCAGAGAGTATGGCGATAACTTTAGAAGCTCTAGGAGTGGATGCGCTTGGAGTAAATTGCTCTTTAGGACCAAAAGAACTTTTGCCAATTGTAAAAAGAGTAGTTTCAAACACTAATATTCCAGTAATGGTACAACCTAATGCGGGGTTACCTAAGATTATTGATGATGAAACTATATATGATATTACTGCTTTAGAGTTTAGGGAGAGAGTAGAGGAATTTATAAAGTCAGGGGTGTCTATTGTAGGAGGATGCTGTGGAACAACACCAGAATTTATAGAAGAATTATCTAAATTTAAGAACTTAGAGATATTAGACAGAAAAAATATTATTAAGTCTGTACTAACAACACCTTCTAAAGTTGTGGAAGTAAATGAAGTAAGGGTTGTTGGGGAAAGAATAAATCCTACAGGAAAGAAGTTATTTAAAGAAGCTCTTAAGAAAAATGATTTAGATTATATAATAAGACAAGCTATAGAACAAGTTGAAGCAGGGGCGGAGCTTTTAGATGTTAATGTTGGATTACCTGAAATAAATGAAGAAGAAGCTATTGTTAAGATAATTAAAGAAATCCAATCTATTTTAGATATACCCCTTCAGATAGATTCTAATGATCCAAAGGTTATAGAGAAAGCTTTAAGATATTATAATGGTAAACCTATAGTTAATTCTGTAAATGGCGATGATAATATTTTAGATAGCATTTTACCTATAGTTAAGAAGTATGGGGCTGCTGTAGTAGGACTAACTTTAGATAGTAATGGAATACCTAACAAAGCTATAGATAGATTTAAGATAGCAGAAAAGATAGTAAATAGAGCTTTAGAGTATGGAATAAAAAGTGAGGATATATATATAGACCCATTAACACTTACTGTATCTGCACAACAAGAAGAGGTAGTAGAAACATTAAAAGCTCTAAAAATGATAAAAGAAAAGTTAGGTGTTAAAACAGTATTAGGTGTATCTAACATATCCTTTGGAATGCCTATGAGAGAAATGATAAATGAGACATTTTTAGTAATGGCTATGGAAGCTGGACTAGATTTACCAATAATAAATCCTAATAAAGAAAGCATGATGGGAGCTATTAGAGCCTTTAAGGTGTTAAAGAATTTTGACAAAAATGGAGCGTCATATATAGAGGCATATGGAAAAAATAAAAATATAGTAGAAAGTAAAGTAGAAAATATAGATATTGAAAGTTTAGAGAGTTGTATTATAAAAGGATTAAAATCTTCTACAAGAAATATTACAATAAAGCTTTTAGAAGCAAAAAAAGAATTAGATATAGTTAATGAAGATTTAATACCAGCTTTAGATAAGGTTGGGAAAAAGTATGAAAGCGGTGAGATTTTCTTACCGCAGTTAATTCAAGCTGCTGAAACTGTAAAAGTAGCCTTTGATATTATAAAAGAAAGACTCGTATTAAATGATAAAGAAAGTTCTGTAGGGAAAGGTAAGATTATTTTGGCTACAGTTCAGGGTGATATTCATGATATAGGAAAGAACATAGTTAAGGTTATACTAGAGAATTATGGTTATGACATAATTGATTTAGGTAAAGACGTAAGAGTAGAAAAGGTAGTAGAAGAGGCTTTAAAAAATGATGTTAAGTTAGTTGGGCTTAGCGCTCTTATGACGACAACAATAAAATCTATGAAAAAGACTATACGAGAATTAAAAAATAATGGATTTAAAGGATATGTTATGGTTGGAGGAGCTGTTGTAACCGAAGAGTATGCTCAAAAAATAGGAGCTGATTATTATGCAAAAGATGCTAATGATTCTGTAAAGATAGCTAAAGAAGTTTTTAATAGGGGGATAATATGAGGAACCAAAATTATTTAAAAAAGGCTTTAAAACTAATAGGAATTATACTTATAGCTATGGTTGCAATAGTTGGTTCCTATGTTGCATATATGAGTATTCAATACTATAGAATTGAAGATAATGTGCTAGTAGAAGCTGAGAATAATTCTGATATGATTCTTACAGCCAAAGAAGAGCATTCAGTAATAACATATAATATTGGATTTGGAGCATATAATCATGAGTTTTCCTTCTTTATGGATAGTGGAGTTATGAAAGATGGGACAAATGTTAAAGGTAGTGATTCTAAGGCTGAAAGTAAAGAAGTTGTAATTGAAAATACTAATAATTCAATAAAGTTTGTAGATGAACTAGATGCTGATTTCTATCTATTTCAAGAAGTAGATACTAAATCTACTCGTAGTCATAACGTAAATCAATATGAAATGCTAAAAGAGTTAGGATCAGAATATTCTTTAAGCTTTGCCAATAATTTTCATTCGGCTTTTTTAATGTATCCATTAACAGATCCTCATGGATCAGTTAATGCAGGGTTAACTACTATGAGTAAGTATAAAATAAATGAATCTATAAGAAGGCAATATCCTGTTAGTGATGATTTTATTACTAAATTTACAGATTTAGATAGATGTTTTTTATTATCTAGAATTCCTGTGGATAATGGTAAAGAATTAGTTTTGATAAATACTCATATGTCAGCTTATGACGAAGGTGGACTTATAAGAAAACAACAATTAAAACTTTTAAATGAGGTTTTAAAAGAAGAGTACGACAAGGGGAATTATGTTATTGTTGGAGGAGATTTTAATCATGATATAGCTGGTACTAAAGAGGTGTTTAATAGTAATCAAAATGTACCAGAATGGGTATTTGAACTAGATGATAGTGATTTAACGGCAGGGTATACATTTGCTATAGCAGATAATTCTAGAGAAGTTGCTACTTGTAGAAGTACTGATATGCCATATATAGAAGGAGAAAATTATATGGCAAGTTTAGATGGATTTATAGTTTCTGATAATATTAAAGATTTCATAGTTGAGAATATGGACACAAATTTTATATCATCTGACCATAACCCAGTATCTTTATATTTTATATTAGAATAATAATAATAATAAACGTGAATAATGTTATAAAAAAGCTTAGCTATAAAATGCTAAGCTTTTTTGTTTTTAACTTGTTTATAAATAATTAAGTAATATCTATATAGTCTTTCTCAAATACTATGATTAATGAAGCGATTAGGAGGCTAAATTTATGGATAAAGAACATGGTGTAAATATTTTTAGGACATATAAATTAGACTATATAGGCAAGTATCATTTTTATGAAAAAGATGAATTAATTAAATTTAGAAATGATGGTCAGTACATAATGGATAATTTAGATAAGAGTAATAGATTTGATTATGATGGAGCATCATATACCTTTACGAAGTTTGGAAATATATCTGAGGGTAAAACAGAAAAAGGTGTGGAGATAACTATCAATAAAGACGATTATAATGTGAAAATTAATAATGAAATAGTACATTTAGATTTAATATATAAGATGGATATAAAAGAACTAGAAGACCATTTTAGGATAACAACTAGAATAAGCGAAAAAGGTGAGGATATATCATGTCTTTTATATATAAACTTAAACGATGGTAAAGATTTCATTAATGCATTAAATAAAGTTAAAGAAAATCAAATAAAACTATCAAAAGCTAAAGTAGAAAAAGAAGGCGAGAATTAGTATTATGAAAGCTATAGAAGAGGTAAACATATTACAACTTATGAAAGATATAAAGAATATGATTTCCAATAGAGTATTTAAAAGGGATAGTAATAATTACGAAATTAAGCTATTTAAAGAAGAAAAAAATATAGATATACAACCAATAATGAACTTATTAAATGTTATGGTTAAAGATGATTATTTAATAACAGAAATATATTTTGAAAGTGAAGCTGATTTTGAAAGATGTTGTGGTATTAGCTATAACAATAGAATTAATGAAATAATACATAGTGTTAGGATAGATGAAGTTAAATTTGCAAATGAAGATAGATATAGTGGAACTTTAATTTATCATGAAGCATATAACGGTAAATTAAGATTTGAGTTAGATTGTATTAAATATTTAAGTAGATTTCAAAAGGAACGATTATGGGATGATAGAAACCAATAATAATTACAAGAGTAAATTGAAATATTAGGTAATTAATCTAAAAATCGTATATAATATACTTATTAGAGTTTAATGATGGGGTATTATATATATGGATGAAAAATACAAAATGATAAGTTTACATTATAGAAATTTATGGTGGAGCTTAAGCAGTGACTTTAATATAGATATGGATACATATAGTGAAGGTGAAAAGAAGAAAAAAGAAAAAGAGTTCAATACGCTTATTGATAGAATAATTAAGTATATTGAATCTTTTCCAGAGGACATAAGCAAAAGGAAAATATGGAGAGATAAAGGTAATAAGTATATAGATAAGATAATTTCTACAGATGGAATGTTTAAATTGGGAATTATAGACAAGGATATGAAAGATAAATTTATTAAAGCTACTAAAGAATTTATATCATCTTCTAAGAAATTTGATAAAAACCTGAGCTATGAAGATATTGGTCAGGCTATGAGAAATTTATGGATAGTAAATATGTTACAACAAGCTTTTGGAGAAGAGATAAAATTTACTAATGCCATATTTGGATACAGTATGCTTTATCCTTATACTGATAATTATTTAGATAGTATAGAGGTTAATAAAGATAAGAAAATAGAATTTAATAATAGATTTACTAAAAGATTAGGTGGAGAAAAGATAATAGCTAATAATTATCATGAAGAACAAGTCTACAGATTAGTGCAATTAATAGAAGATGACTTTGACAGAGAAAATTATCCAGAAGTTTATAGAAGCTTGAAATTAATCCATAGTGCCCAGATTAATAGTTTAAGGCAGCAAGAATATAATAGTATACCTTACGAAAAAGATATTTTAGGTATTTCTATTGAAAAAGGTGGCGCATCTGTAATTGCTGATGGAAATCTTATTAGGGGAGAAATGACTAAAAATGAAGAAATGTTTTCATGTGGATATGGTTTTCTACTACAGTTAGGCGACGATTTGCAAGATATAAAAGATGACTTAAAAAATGATCATATCACAATTATGTCTCAATTAGCAGGGAAATATTATTTAGATGCAATTGTAAATAAGTTAATTAATTTAACTATAAAAGTAGTTGATGATGCAGAATGTTTTGTATGCAAAAACACTAAGGAACTTAAAGAACTAATAAAAAACAACTGCATCTATATGATTCTATTTGCAATTATAGATAATAAAGAATACTTTACCCAGGAATATCTAGAAAATATTAAAAATTATCTACCATTTACAATTGAATTTTGCGAAGGGTTAAAGGCGGATATAAGTAAAAAATTTAAGAATTTAAAAAAAGAGTATCATGGAGTAGAGATAGAAGAGATTATTATGTACTTTTGTGAACTATGATAAATATTTAATAATAAATAATAAAAAAGCATTTTGAGATTATAAATCTCAAAGTGCTTTTTTATGTTAGTTATTACATTGAAGAATATTAGAAAAGGAATAGCTTTTTTACAAAATATAATTTTATTTATTGAATTGATTAGTTTTACCCATCATGTATGCAAGTTTAATCATATCTTTCTCTTCATCTGTAACACTTCTATTATACATTTTTTCAAATTGACTTATTAAAGCCAAAGTATCTATATTTGTTTTTTGAGGTTTATCTCTTTTATTTTCTGTATAAATATATAATTGAGGTTTGATTTTTTTGTTATATACCTTTTTAAATACTTCTGTTGTATAGTAAGCATCATTAAAGGCATCATGAAACTCAGAGTCAATGGATATTTCTAAATATTCAATAGCGGTCTTTAGACCTATTTTTTTGCCTTTTGAATATTTTAAAGCTTTAGATAAATAGCACTGAATATCTATATATTTTTTAGGAATAACATCAGAAGATAATTTATGGTAATGAGCATTTTTAATTAATTCTTTAATGTCATTAACTCCCCATAGCACTAAAGTAGATTCAGAATCATCAATGAAATCAATAAAGTCTTCATAGACATCTGTAAAAACTTTAGATGTATTTATTTGTTCATAAGTTATGTTAGTTAGATCTTCTACATAAGGATGAAGCATTCTATGAACAGTTGGTTTAACAAAGGAGTTAAAGGTTGAAACTGTATTAAGGTTATTGTCTAATTTTAAAGCTCCTATTTGAATTATTTCAAACATAAGCTCTGGTTTTTGGTCACTTTTTATATCAGGATGTTGTTGGTTAAATTCTAAGTCGAATATTATATAATTCATTTTTCCACCTACATGAAGTTATATTGTTAAATTTATTTATTACTTTACATTAATTATACTGTAATATTATTAGTTTTACACTGAACTATAGGAATATTACTTTATAATACTTCCATAATTGCATTAATAAGCTATGTAACATATTACATTAAATGAAAAAGAAAATAAAGAGGTAGTTTCTAAAGGAATGACAATTGATATTTGGTATAGTATAATTGCTCTATAATTATTTGTAGAAAAGAGAAGAAAATGGAATAACTCTAATGTGGATTACAGTGTAATTAAGAAATTTCCTTGAAGATGGTTTTAAGTTAGGAGGAGTAATGGGTAAACTATTTATAATAATTTCAACACTTTTACTCTTATCAGTAATTGGAGCTAGAAATGCAAAAAATAATAAGAGAATTTTTACTGTACTAAACAATCTAATAAAAGAAGTAAATGTTACGTATAAACAGCTGTTTAAGGAAAAGTCTAAATTGAGAAGAAGTGTTCAGGGAACACTGATAATAGCAGCAGAGATATTTATTGCAATATCAATTTCTACAAGTGTAATTAGATATATAGATACTTATGCAGTAGATGCTTTAGATTTACTGATTAAAATAGTGATTATAATAATGTCTTTGATAGTAATACATTATTCTATGGGATATGTATTACTAATTACTGTTAGAATACATAAGTTTATATATGGAGTTGAAAATAAGAATGTTAAGGTAGATTTGTTATTAAGTTATTTTATTATAAGTACGTATTTTACTGCTTTGTTATTATCGCCAGAAGAATTTGAAAGTATGTATGTTTTAGGATTAATAGGAGTTACAGTTTCTTATATATTAAATATGAAGGTGCTTATACAGTTAATAAGAAATCCTCACAACATAAAGACTAAGCATGAAGAATCAACTTCTTATAGTAGAATTATAGTTGCAGCTATACTTATGGTTGGATTGATAGTTTTAAATTTATTCTTAGGGGTATGTTTTATAAATGGGGCAGAAACTGGAGCTTTTAGCAATTCACCAAATGCATTTGATTTATTTTATTATACTATAATAACATTCACCACTATAGGTTATGGTGATATAACCCCATTATCTATAGGAGCCAAGGTTATAAGTATAGTTATTTCTGTTACTAGTGTAATATGTTTAACTATATTCCTAAGTACAATTTTGTCATATAAAGATAGCAATGAAAATTAAAAAAGCAATATATATTAGCACTTGTTAAATTTGTTGACATAAAAATTAACAAGTGTTAATATTTGTTCATATAATGAATAGTTTAGAAAAATATAATGGTATATAGGTGATTGATGTGGTACTTATAGATAGATGGATAGAAATATTAGAATATTTAAAGGTTAAAAAATTTGCTACAGTTGAAGAGATGATGGAGAAATTTAAAATTTCTAGATCAACTTTAAGACGTGACTTAATTGCAATGGAAGAGCGAGGATATATTAAGAGAACACGTGGTGGAGCAGAGTTAGTAGAACAGATAAAAGATAATATTGAATGGGTAAATTTAGCAGAAATATTTAAAAATAATAAGGATGATAAAATTAAAATTGCTAAAAAAGCCTCAGAATTCATCAAGGATAATGATGTAATATTTATAGATTCTGGATCTACTTGTTATTATATGATAGATTATATAAATGCAAAGAATATAACAGTTGTAACTAATGGAATACTACATATCCAAAAACTTATGGCAAAAGGTATTAACACTTATATTTTAGGTGGATATGCAAAGCCAGAGCAAAACTTGATTATAGGTGAGGATATAGTAAGTAAGATAAAGGTTATGAACTTTGATTTAGCATTTTTAGGTACAATGGGTATTGATTCTAAAAGTGGATTTACTACAGAATTACTTAATGATGGAGAGGTTAAAAGAGCTGTAATTAACTCTGCTGATAGATGCTTTATTCTTGCAGATAAAACTAAGTTTAATATGCGAAGGTTTTATACTTATGGAGAATTTTCGGAAGCTATTGTGATTACAGATTCTGAGGTTAACTTTAAAGATGAAAAATTGAATATTATATATTGTGATTAATTATAATTTATCTTATATAGTTTATATAAAATGAAAATCAGAAGAGTGAAATTAATATAATATGGTATTTTAAAGTCAGTTTAACTGGCTTTATTTTTTTATATAAAATAAGCCTTAATTTTCAAAAAATGAAAATTATTCATTATATGAACTAAATAAATTGACTATTGTTCATAAAATGATTTATAATTTGGCTAAAGAGGAAAATAAATAGAAAAATAATAGTATTTAAATAATGGAGGGTAATTATGAGCAATATTAAATTCCCAGAAAATTTCTTATGGGGTGGAGCTACTGCAGCTAACCAATTTGAAGGTGGATATAGAGAAGGAGGAAAAGGGTTAAGTTCATCTGATATGATGACAGGTGGTACTCATACTGTTGCTAGAAGAATAACTACAGAGATAGAAGATGGAACTTATTATCCAAGTCATGAAGCAATTGATTTCTATCACAGATATAAAGAAGATATAGCACTTTTTGCTGAAATGGGATTCAAAACTTTTAGAATGTCTATGAACTGGACAAGAATATTCCCAAATGGAGATGAATTAGAACCAAATGAAGAAGGGTTAAAATTCTATGATGATGTTTTTGCTGAATTAAAGAAATATAATATAGAACCATTAGTAACTATTTCTCACTATGAAACACCATTTGGTTTAACAAAAAAATGGAATGCATGGGAAGATAGAAGAACTATAGATTGTTATTTAAGATATTGTGAAACTATATTTAACAGATACAAAGATGTAGTTAAGTACTGGCTAACATTTAATGAAATTAACATTTTAACTCATGGACCAGCTGCAGCTTTCATGGGTGCAGGAGTAATGTTTGATGATATAAGATCATTAACATTTGGAACTGGTGGAAATGATCATAAGCAAGAATGTTTCCAAGCATTACACCATCAATTTGTTGCAAGTGCTAAAGCGGTTCAATTAGCACATTCAATAAATCCAGAGTTTAAAATCGGATGTATGATAGCTTATGGAAAATTATATCCTTATACTTGTAATCCAGAAGATGTATTATTAGCTCAACAACAAGAAGAATTCTCTAATTTCTTATGTGGAGATGTTCAGGTAAGAGGAGCATACTCAGGATTTGCTAAACGTTTCTTTAGAGAAAATAATATTGAAATAAAGATGGAAGAAGGAGATTTAGAGACTCTTAAAAATGGATGTGTTGACTTCTATACATTTAGCTACTATATGACTAACTGTGTAAGTAAAGATCCAAATGTTGAAACTACTGGTGGAAATCTTTCAATGGGCTTAAAGAATCCTTACTTAGAAGCAAGTGATTGGGGATGGCAAATTGACCCTGTAGGTTTAAGAACTACTTTAAATCAAATTTATAACAGATACCAAATTCCAATGATGATAGTTGAAAATGGATTAGGGGCTGTTGATACAGTTGAAGCTGATGGATCAATAAACGATGATTATAGAATTAACTACTTAAAAGCTCATATCGAGCAAATGAAAGAAGCAATTGCTGATGGTGTTGAATTATGGGGATATACTCCATGGGGATGTATTGACCTTGTAAGTGCTGGTACTGGAGAAATGAAGAAAAGATATGGATTTATCTATGTTGATAAAAATAATGATGGAACAGGTACATTAGATAGAGCGAGAAAGAAGAGCTTTTATTGGTATAAAAATGTAATATCTACAAATGGTGAAGAACTATAAAATATAATAAATTATGGGTAGCAATAGATATTTTACATCTATTGCTATTTTTTTATTAATTATTTAACTTATCAACAGAAAACTCTTTTCCATAAGCACATTTATTAAAATGCTTTTCTGCATCAAGTAAATTCATTCCTAATATTTTTATAGGAGAATTACTTTCTAGTGTTACTTCTCCACAGCCTAAACCTTTATTTATTGAAGAATATAAATAGTTTATAGCTTGAGGTTTAAATCCTAAGAGTCTAGCGCCGATAGTATCTGTAGCAACAGGATCAGTACCGCATAAAACAATTCCAGTATGATTTCCAATTCCATTATGAGGACCGGTTCCTATCATTGCAGGGTTTACACTAACTATTGATAAATCGATAGTAAACTTTTCAAGCATGGCAGTGATAAAGCCATGTAAGTCTTTATGTATTCCTAAGTTTTTCTTAGGATATCCATGCTCTTCACAAGATGGCCATCCCATGGCTATATTTTTTATAGATGCAGACATGGTAGCTTCTTCATGGATTTTAAGTTGTGTAAAAGATATTAGAAAGGTCATTTCTTCGTATAGTTTATTTAATGATGTTGAAGTTGGGCTGCTATGATTTAATGGAACATTTATAAAAGGTCCATAGTTTAAGTTGATGAATTCCACCTTCTCTGATTTTATAACATCTGTATAACCTATATCCTTCATTACGGATTCAATATCTTTTTCAGCAGATGCTGTTGCAACTACAACCCTTTTAGGGTTACAACACTTAATAACTTTTATTAGTTCTCTTAGGCTTTCAGGACCAACTACATCACCATATCCAACACCACCTTTATTAACAAAATTAGGTGTTATTACAACAACATCATCATTTTTTATCATGGAAGAAATATTAAGAAGGCTTAAGCCTTCTTTTATAGCTAAAGATTCATTAGAATTTTGAGTTATAGCAACTTCAGGGTTTAAAGATCTTCTCACTCTCACAAATATCGCACCTTTCATATAGTTATTATTTAATTACATAAATAGTATTACCTGATTAATTAATATATAATTATATAAATAAAAATACCCTCCTAAAAATATAGGAAGGTGTTTTGGGATATACCATTTAAGAAAAGTTTTATATTTAAATTAGTATAATAAATTAAATCATAAGTAGCTTCTTTTCTAGACCAGTCAAATGAATAACCTCGTATCATAACAAGAATCATATCAGCTATATCTTCGGCTAAAACAGTATCTATTATTTGAGCTTTATTTTGACCACGTTGGATTATTTCTAGTAATATTTGTTTCATAATTCTATGATTTGAAGTATAAAATCCATTATTATCAGTAAGTTTAATTTGAGAAATCTCAATACTTTTGCTTAATCCTTTTTTATATGTGAATTCTGCATAAAAGTTGCAAAAATAGAGTATATTATCTAATTCATTATCATTTGTTAAATTGGGTTTTACTTCTGTTAAATAGCGCTGATCCATCCAAGTGAATTGTTCAGCAATAATATCATTTTTACCGTTAAAATAGTGGTAGAATGTGCCAGTAGTAATATTAAGTTCTTTACAGATTTGTCTAATAGATACATTTTCATATCCATACTTTTGAATTACTGTAATTGCATCCTTTAATATTTCAGCTTTTTTATCAATATGCTTTTGCGACTCCTTCATTAACAATCACCTTATCATTTAAATTTATATATTGATTTCATATAGATTTTTACATTATACCATATTTTGAAAGATAAAAAAAATCCCTATAGATTTATTGTAAAATAGATCTATAGGGTAAATAATTTATAGGGAAAACTATTTTTTATTATTTAAGCTTGTTTTTTGCAGCATTTTCACCAGCGATCTTACCGAATACAGTAATATCAGCTAAAGCATTACCACCAAGACGGTTTGATCCATGAACACCACCAGTTACTTCCCCAGCAGCAAATAGCCCTTCAATTATTTCACTATCTTTATTTATTACTTCAGCAGAAGTATTTATTTCAAGACCACCCATTGTATGGTGAACAGTTATTGATCTTGCACCTGCATAAAATGGTGCTGTATCAATTTTTTGTTCTAATATTTTTCTACCAAATTCATCTCCACCTTGATTATCTACGGCTTCATTATACTTATCTAAAGAAGCTTTTAGATTTTCGTATGGAAGATCTAATTTTTCTGCTAATTCTTCAAGAGAATCAGCTTTAATAACTATACCTTGTTCAACTAATTCAGTTATAGTTTGATTAAAGTTATTTTTGCTTTCTGGTGTTGGATAAGTATCAGAATCTATTACTTCCCATAGCCATTTATCAGTTTGTTCATATAAAGCCATAGTCATAACGTCTCTACGCTCATCCTCTGCAACAAAACGATTTCCCTCTTTATTAATGAAAACATTACTTGCAACACCCACACCAACTTTACCACTTAAGCTTCCTGTGTTTGGATCTCCCATAGGTAAAAGTTGAATTTCATTCATTCCAACAAGATTAGCATTAACAGCTTCGGCCATAATTAAGCCATCACCAGTTGCTCCTGGAGCATTAGTAGTTTTTATTGTTTCATCTAATGTAGGCCATTTTTTATTATATTCTTGACGCATTTCAACATTAGCACCAAATCCACCAGTTGTTAGTATAACCCCATTATTAGCATTTAAAGTTACTTTATTACCATTTGCCCCTAACGCAATTACTCCAGTAACTATGCCATCTTCAATAATTAGCTCTTCAGCTTTGGTTTCTACCATTACTTCAACATCATTACTATTTATGTAATTCATATATGCATCAACATACCCAGTTCCTAAAGGTTTAACAGGTTTATGTCCTCTTGGGAATAATCCACCTAAAACTGTTATTAGATTATCAGTATACTCCATTCCAAGAGATTCAAGCCACTCTAATGCAGGATAAGCATTTTCAACAAGGGTTCTAATTAAATCAGGATTACCTAATTTATCTCCACCTTCATATGTTTGAGTATAGTGTAGTTCAATACTATCTTCAATACCTAATGGTTCTTGTCTTTTTGGATCAACTGCATTATATCCTGAACCAGATATTATTGTATTTCCACCAACACTAGGCATCTTTTCTATTACTATTACGCTTGCACCATTTTGCGAAGCGCTTACTGCAGCTGCCAGACCAGCACCACCAGCACCAACAACTATAACATCAGCAGTTTTTTCAATATCTTCAACTTTTTCAGTTTGTTCCTTTTTTACATTAAGTAACTCTAAGTTACCACCAGCTTCTTGTAAAGCAATTTTTGTAGCTTCAATGATAGCATTACTTGTATAAGTAGCTCCTGAAACAATGTCTACAGCCACACTTTGAGTAGTAACTATAGCTGCAGGTACCTTTTCTAAAGCTGCATCTGAAACATTTGGAGTTTCACCATGTTCGATAACAGTGACAGATTTTATAGAAGTATCATCAACTTCAACCTGAACTTTTAGGTCACCGTTGTGGGCCTTAGATGATGCTTCATATGTACCAGGTTTGAAAGATAATTGAGTTGTTTCTAAATTACTATTCTTACATCCCATAATGCTAAATAGCATTGTAGTACTTAATAACAAAGCACTAATTCTTCTTAAGATTGATCTTTTTTTCATTTTTGTCCCCCTAAATGTAATATTAACATAACTCGTTACGTAACATGTTATGTTAATATTATAACAATGAAAAGGTTATGTCAAGTAAAAAATGGAATTAAAGAATAATTATGTGTTTTGAATGTTATTAGAATATACTATGAAGAAAATGTAAATTTTATTGACAAAATAGTTTTAGGGTGTTAATCTAAAACAAATAGTTTTTAAAACTAGATGAATTAGATTGATAGACAAAATTACTTAGGATAGAATATAAATTGAATGGAGAGAAATTTATGATTAGAATAGTATCAGACTCATCATCACTTTACTCAAAAAAAGATGGACAAGCTAAAGGAATTGAAATTGCTCCACTTGCAGTAACTATTAACAGTAATACATATAAAGAATATGAAGATATTCATACAGAAAAATTTATAGAGATAATTAATGAAGGACATATACCAGCATCTTCTCAGCCGTCAATAGGAGAAGTATTAGAAATATACAGCAAATATCCTGAGGATGAAATAATAAATATATCAATGGCTGATGGGTTATCAGGTACATATAACTCAGCATGTATGGCGAAAAATATGGATGAAAATCCAGGGCGTATTCATGTAATTAATTCGCAAACATTATGTGGACCTCAAAAATACTTAGTTGATTTAGCTGTAGTTTTAGCTCAAAATGGTATTGAGGTTAAGGAGATAGTTACAGAGATAAATGAAACTGTAGAAAACTCCAAATCTTTCTTAATACCTAATGATTTTGATTATTTAGTAAGAGGGGGAAGATTATCACCATTAGCTGGTAAAATTGGTGGGTTAATAAAGCTAGTACCTGTAATGACTCTTGCAGAAGATAAAAAATCTTTAGTTAAGTTCACTACAAAGCGTACTTTTAAAAAGGCAATACAAAAAATTTGCGAAACAATGTTAGAAGATAACGTTGATTCAAATTGTAAAATATATATTTCACACGCTTGTAAAGAAGAGTTAGCAGAAGAAGCCAAAAACATTATATTAGGTCATATAGAAAATGCTGATATTGAAGTTAAACTTTTAGGTCCTGCGTTTACAACTCAAGGTGGTCCAGGATGTGTAGCAATTCAATATATAAGAAAACATGAAGCATTAAAATAGAAAGTTTTAGGGGGGGACTAATGGAAAGTTCTAAATTTCATTTGCCAAGATTCAATGAGTTACCACGTGTTCCTTTATATAAAGATCAGGTAATTACATATTTAGAAGATGTGGCTAAATCAATAAATGTTAATACAGATGAAAAAATATTAACGCCAACAATGCTTAATAATTATGTAAAGCAAAAGGTGGTATCACCTCCAAAAGATAAAAAGTATAATGAAAAGCATTTAGCATATCTAATTGTAGTTTGCGTATTAAAGCAGGTATTTAGCTTACAAGAAATATGTAGTCTCATAAATGTACAAATAGAGAGTTGTCCTATAGATACGGCTTATGATTATTTTTGTACAGAAGCAGAGAAAGCCATAGAAGCTGTTTTTATAACTAGGGATTTTTCTTATCCTAGTTCTGCCTCGATAAATACATTAGAAAGTGAAATGGTAAGGTCGACAGTTATGGCAGTTGCTCATAAACTATATATACAGATGCAACTAACAGAAATGAATAGTAACTTAGAGAATAGTGTTTAAAATATAATAGTCTTAATAACAAAATCCATGATAGATATATCATGGATTTTGTTATAGAAATACTCTTTTGATGATAATAATATAATTATTCATATAAATAAATTAAGAAATAAAATTGAAGCTGATTGTAAAAGCCTATATTTATAAAAACAGTATGGGGTGTTGGATATAAGTTTAATTCAGAAATTAATTAACGTTTATTATTTCATTATATTGGTATATAATATTATAATAAGAGGAATCATGAGATAAAGAAGTTAAAAGAGTTGATTTATTTTATTATTATTAATAAAAATTAACTATATAGATAACTATTAATTAAAATATATATAGATAGGAGATTACAAAGAGATGTTAAAAGAACAATTAAAAAAAGATGAAATAGCAGCAATGAAAGCAAGAGATAAGGCAAGAGTTAGTGTTTTAAGAATGGTTAGCGCTGAAATTAAAGCTTATGAGGTTAATAACAGAGAAGACATTTCAGATGAAAATGTTATTAAAATAATTGAAAAAAGTATAAAGCAAACTAAAGAAGCTTTAGAATATGCTAAGCAAGCAAATAATGAAGAAAAAATTCAAGAAGGTAACTTTGCATTAGAAGTATTAACACCATATCTTCCAAAGCAATTAACTGAAGAAGAAGTTAGTGAAATGTTAAAAGAAATAATAGCTAATGGAAATTATACAGCGAAAGACATGGGTAAAATAATGAAAGAAATAATGCCTAAAATTGCTGGAAAGTTTGATAGATCGAAGATTAATCCAATGGTAAAAGGGTTACTATAATAATAAATAATCAAAAGACTGTCTCAAAATTGATAAATAAATTTTGAGACAGTCTTTTTTACATATATGAGAAAATATATTCAAGACATCATAGGGTTAAAGGTTAGCTTATACTAAGTTTTGATTTAGCATTGTTAACCATTTCTTTTAAATCATTCATTGCATTATGAGAAGCGTTTCCTATGGTTCTAAGCCCCTTAACTACCTCATCTTTAGCTAAAGTTGCATAGTCTTTAGTTGTTTCCACAAAACCTGCATTATGTTTATCAACAGCAGTAATTGTTTTATCTACTTCAGCAATTACATCGGCATTTAATTTGTCAACTTCAGGAGTTCCTTTTTTTACATAGTTTTGTAAGTCAGCTTTAAATGCTTCTAAATTCGTTTTAAGGTCATTATAAGAATTATTATATATAGTTAGAAATTCTTCAGTTGTACCATTAAAAGTGAAGTCTTCAGCATATATATCATATTCAGGAGCTTTACTAGGGTCTCCAAAGTAATGAGTATATCTTTCTGTTAAGTATTTTTCATAATCTTCTTTAGTTGTTGCTGTAGTAGAAGTATTATTTTCAGTTGTGTTTTGTGAATTGTTTGAAGAATTATTTTTGTTTGAGCCATTATTGCTACAACTTATAAAAGTAGTTAAAAGCATAGCTAATAATAATGCGGAAACTAATTTAATATTTTTCATAAGTAGATTACCTCCTTAAGTATTTATATTTATAGTGTGCTTAAAAAAGATAACTATATTCAAATTAATTAAAAGAGAAATAAATCATAAAAATATCCATATAATTTTGAGAAAGTTAATGATATAATAGGCAAGGATTATTATATTATTGCAATTTTTATAATGTTGAAAGGTGAAATTATGGACATAAATGAAGTATTAAATATGAATATATTTAAGGTATGGACTAAATTTGTTGTAGCCTCCATAGTAGGAGTTGTTTTAAATACTATATATACAATGGTAGACGGTATTTTTGTAGGACAAGGTGTTGGAGAAGCTGGACTTGCTGGTGTGAATATTGCTTGGCCTGCTGTAACATTAGTTGTTGGGATAGGTTTAATGATAGGAATTGGGACAAGCAGTATAGTAGCTATCCATATGGGAAGAGGACATAAGGAAAAGGCTGAAAAATCCTTAGGAACTGCTATTAAGTCAATTATTATTATTGGAAGTATAGTGATGCTTTTAGGTCTTATATTTAGGGAGCCTATAATAAGAATGTTAGGTGCTACAGCTGATACTATAGAGTATGCACGAGATTACTACACAATAATATTTTTTATTTCTATACCATATATATTTTCAACAGCGTTAAATCCTATAGTTAGAACTGGTGGTAGGCCAGATCTATCAATGATAATGATTGGGATAGGAGCTATTGCTAATATTATATTAGATTGGTTATTTGTTATTAAGCTTGGATATGGTGTAAAAGGTGCAGCTTTAGCAACTAGTGCAAGTATCTTTATAACTATGGTAGTATCCTTATTACATTTCATAAAGGGAAAATCAAATATAAAAATAAGAAAAGAATATTTTAAACTAGATTTTAGAATTTTAAAGAAGATATTAAAAATTGGTTTTGTTAGTTTTGCAGTACAATTATCTTATGGGATCATACTTTTAGTACAGAATAGAACTATGTTTGCTTATGGAAATACAGTAGATGTAGCTATTTATACAGTTGCCACATATATAAATTGTTTTTTAGTAAATACATGTATGGGAATAGCTCAAGGTTTACAACCTTTAATAGGATATCATTATGGAGCAAATAAATTAGAGAGAATGAAAAAACTATTATATATAACTATTGGTATTTGTATAATTGGAGGAATTATTGTTTACACGAGTATAGTTCTTTTTGGTAGAGAAATGATTTCAATATTTGGTATAGGAGCAGAAAGTTTAGATTTTGCTTATAATAAGATATTAATTTATTGCATTGGAAGTCCTATAATTGGAACGATTTTTACAATGAGTGGATATTTCCAAGCAATAGGTAAAAATGTTTATGCTAATGTAATTTCAGTAGGAAGGGGATTTGTATTTCAATTTTTATTTACAGTAATATTACCACCCTTCATTGGAGTTACTGGGGTTTTCTTATCGTTACCTTTAGCTGAATTAATTACGTTTATAGTATTAGGTATTATATTAGTAAGAGAGAAAGGTAATGATTATAGAAAAATAAGAAGACGAATAAATACTAATTAGAAATGTAGTTTTGTAAATAACTAAAATATGAATATGTAAGAGGTAAGATTTTAAATAGATTTTACCTCTTTTTTTATTGAAAAAATTATGATGTTAAAATAGATAAAGTTGATAGTAAAGCAATATAAGAATAGTATAGAATACACCCTTTAGGTTATAAAATAATAATGAAGATTTATTAAAAACTAAATTATTTAGTATATAGGATGGTGAACAAATGAAAATAAAATTTAATAATAAGTTGAGGAAAAAAATTTGAATTGATGACGGGATTTATAGTGGTAGTAGCTTTTATAATAATTGCTATAGCATATAAAGACGTTAAAGCACAAGAAAATGTAAATGATATCATCCCAAAGCCATTAAGTTTTGAAAAAGGTGTTGGGGAATTTAATATTACTAATGATACTTCAATTTATATAAAAGGAAAAACTGAAAAAGAAACAGATGAAATTAATAAAGTTGCAGAATTTATAAAAGGAAAATTACAACCATCAACTGGATTTGAATTTAAAATTATTAAAAGTGATAATCCACCAGAAGGTAATATTTATTTAACTACTATAGGAGGGGAAGAAGTTCAAGGTGATGAAGGATATAAGATTATAACTGATAATCAGGGGATTAAGATTATTTCATTTAAACCTGAAGGGATTTCAAGAGGGGTTCAAACACTAAGACAGTTGTTACCATCAGATATTGAAAAGGCTACAGTTGTGAGTAATATTAAATGGACAGTTCCTATTTCAACAATAGATGATAAGCCAGAATATAGCTACAGAGGATTAATGATTGATGTAGCAAGACACTTTTTTACTGAAGATGAGGTTAAGCGTCAAATAGATTTAGCAGCTCAATATAAAATAAATAGAGTACATTTACATCTAAGTGACGATCAAGGATGGCGTTTAGAAATTAAAAAATATCCTGACTTAACTTTAATAGGTGGTAGTACTGAAGTTGGTGGAGGGCAAGGAGGATACTATACACAGGAGCAATTTAAGGAAATAGTTGAATATGCTAAAGATAGATATGTAGAAATAATTCCTGAATTTGATATGCCAGGACATACTAATGCAGCATTAGCTTCTTATGGCTTTTTAAATCCGGATGGAGAGAGAAAGCCATTATATACAGGGACAAATGTTGGATTCAGCTCTTTCATGACACATGATGAAAAAACATATGAATTTATTGATGATGTAATTAAAGAAGTTTCTGAGATATCTCCTTCAAAGTATTTTCATATAGGAGGGGATGAGGCAGAAGCTACGCCAAAGGCAGATTATGATTACTTTGTTGGAAGAGTAGCTAAAATAGCAGAAAAGTATGGAAAGACTCCTATAGGCTGGGATCCAATAGATACTTCTCCTGAAATAAATTCAAGTGTAATACTACAAAACTGGAAGGATTCTAATGAAGCTGCTAGAAAAAAGAATATGAAAATGATAATTTCCATAGCAAGTAAAGCTTATTTAGATATGAAATATAATGAGAGCACTCCATATGGATCAGATTGGGCGGGATATATACCAGTAGAAACTGCATATAATTGGGATCCTACTGACTTTGCTCCAAAGAATTTAGTATTAGGTATAGAAGCACCATTATGGACTGAAAATATTTCGACTCAAGATCAAATGGATTATATGATATATCCGAGATTATTAGGATATGCTGAAATAGGTTGGACACCTAAGGAAGAAAGAAATTGGTCTGAGTATAAAGTTCGATTGCAAAAACAAGGTGAAAGAATGATGAATGAGGAAATAAATTATTATAAAGATCCTACTATATGGAGCAATTAGATAGAATGTTAAAAAATACATCAAGTATGATTTTTTCGTGTTTGATGTATTTTTTAAAATATAAAATTTATACAAAATATTAGAAAATAAAATACTACTTAATAATATTTATCTTTTAATAATTAATATAGTAATATATAATTTATAAAAAGATAATATAAAAATTATAGCTTGGGTAAGTTAAAGATATAGACATTAACTATTTATAATTTATAAGGAGATGATAAAAATTAAGTTAGAGAATACATATTTAAAATTACCAGAAATGTTTTATAGTAAGCAAAGACCAAGTCATGTACCTAAGCCTAAGCTTGTTACTTTTAATTATTCATTAGCAGAAAAACTAGGATTAGATTCACAGTATTTAGAAAGTTCAGAAGGAGTAGACATACTTTCTGGAAATAGAATATTAGAAGGAACAACGCCTATAGCTCAAGCTTATGCAGGACATCAATTTGGATATTTTACAATGTTAGGTGATGGAAGAGCTGTACTTCTTGGAGAACTTATAACACCTAAAAATGAAAGAGTAGATATTCAGCTAAAGGGTTCAGGTGAGACACCATATTCAAGAGGTGGAGATGGGAAGGCGGCACTAGGACCTATGCTTAGGGAATTTATTATAAGTGAGGCTATGTATGGTCTTGGAATTCCAACCACTCGTAGTTTAGCAGTAGTTGAAACTGGTGATACAGTCATTAGGGAAAAGCTGTTGCCGGGAGCAGTATTAACACGTATAGCTTCAAGTCATATTAGGGTAGGAACTTTTCAATATATAGCAAGCTATGGAAAGCTTGATGATTTAAGGGCTTTAGCAGATTATGCAATCGAGAGACATTATAAAGAATTAATTAATGACGATAATAAGTACATTAAATTCCTTAAAGAGGTAATAAAAAAACAAGCTGATTTAATCTCTAAATGGCAACTAGTAGGCTTTATTCATGGTGTTATGAATACAGATAACGTGACGATTAGTGGAGAAACTATTGATTATGGACCATGTGCTTTTATGGATGTATATAATCCTAGTACTGTATTTAGTTCAATAGATAGAAGTGGGCGTTATGCTTATGGAAATCAACCTAATATAGGAGCTTGGAACCTTGCAAGGTTTGCTGAAAGTTTATTGCCGTTATTAAGTGATGATAAAGACGAAGCTATTAACTTAGCCCAAGAAGCTATTGCAGAGTATCCAGAGATATTTAAGGGAAAATGGATATCTGGAATGAGAGCGAAACTTGGATTGTTTACTGAGAAGGCAGAAGATGAACAGTTAATAGAAGGCCTCTTAAGTATTATGAATAAGTATGGTGCTGACTTTACAAATACATTCCGTTCATTAACTATTGGAAATTTAGATGAAATGAAGATGGCTGATGAAGAAGGATTTAAAGATTGGTATAAATTATGGCAACAAAGATTGTCAAAGCAAGATAAGACCAAAGAAGAAGTAATGAAGCTTATGAAAAATAATAACCCTTCAATAATACCAAGAAATCATAGGGTGGAGGAAGCATTAGATGCTGCTGTAAAGGCCGATGATTATAGTATTATGGATAAGCTTTTAGATGTGATTAAAAATCCTTATGAATATTCTAAGGAGCAAGAGGAATACACTTCTTTACCTGGACCAACAAAAACTCCTTATAGGACTTTCTGTGGAACATAGGATAAATATTAGCTACGCTAAGAGAGATGTGGCCTTCGGCCAGAGAAATATTCAAAGATGAATATTTCTCTTACCTATGGCAACATTTCTCTTTGTAAGCGTAGCAAATAACCTATTTCAAAAATACAAATTCATTTTCTGATGAATGTTTTTCAGAGTATTTAAAAGATAAATCTGAAAAGTTTTTTATATCATCAATATTATATATGTTATTACTAGCTAAATATCTAACCATAAGACCACGGGCCATCTTTGCTTCAGTAGCTTTAACTTTGATTTTAGAATCTTGTAGAGAGCCAAATACACAAGTAATGTATTTATCGTCTACGGATAAGTATTTTTCAATTGTTTTGCTATATTCTTTTGAAGCTAAATTTAGAATTATATCACAATCTTTACGAACTTCTTTATATATACTATCACCCCAAAAAGAGTAAAGGTCCTTAAAATTATTGGCTTTAAGCTTGGCCTGCATTTCTAATCGATATGGAGTTGTTCCATCAAAAGGCTTTAATACTCCATAAAATCCGGAAATTATTTTTAAATGTTTATTTATGTATTCAAATTCATCATTAGAAAAAGAAGTTGGAGACATATATTTATATTGAATTCCTTCATAGGAAAGGATTGCTGGAGTGAAAGCTTTATTCAAATCCATATGTAAATATCTATCGTAATTAAGTTCTGCAATTTGATCATTACAAACTAATAGTTTTTTCAATTCATCGTAAGAAAAATTTTTCAAAGTTTCATAGAGAATAGTTGTTTTATCCATAAAGCAGGGGATAGAGGATGGTGATAAATCATCATCACATATATTCATCTTTTTTGCTGGTGAAATGATAATATTAATATGCTGTTTTATCATAAAATCATATCCTTTATAGTTTTTACAAAAAGTATATCATAAATTTATTTAATATTTTTGTGTTATAGATAAATAATAAACAAGATAATTATAATCGATTTAATTAAAATATGATATAATTTATAGGATATAAAATTAGAGGGGATATATATGAAAAGATGGTATAGATATATAGAGTTATTAATAATTAGTGTTTTAACTATTTGTTTATTTAATATGTGTACAAATAATAAAAGAGCAATGGAAGAAAATGCTGTAGTTCAAATAGAAGAAGAAATAAATGAAACAGATGAAACTATTGAAGTAGAAGAAAATGTAGTTGAGAGCCTAAAAAGAGAACACAGAACCAATATTAAAGGAAATAATGAAGATGTTGTTACTTTAATGATTTATATGTGTGGATCTGATTTAGAATCTAAATATGGAACTGCAAGTGTTGATATAAATGAAATTTTATCTGCAGATATAAGTGAAAACGTAAATATATTAATACAAACAGGTGGATGTATAGATTGGACTAATGAGCAAATTAGCGAGGGAAGGACTCAAATATTTTCTGTTGAAAATGGAGAGTTGCAATTAGTAAATGATAATTTGGGTTTGAAGAATATGGCTGAACCCAATACTCTAACTGAGTTCATAAAGTACTCTAAAGATAATTATCCGGCTAACAGATATGGTTTGATAATTTGGAACCATGGATTTGGAGCAGTTGAAGGTTTTGGACAAGATGAAAATTTCGAAAATGATAATATGAATGTTTATAGTTTGGAGAAAGCTTTAGATGATAGTGATACATATTTTGACTTTATAGGTTTTGATGCTTGTTTTATGTCTACATTAGAAGTGGCGTACACTCTTGAGCCTTTTGCTGATTATTTAATTGCATCAGCTGAAATAGAACCATTTGCAGGATGGTATTATACTAATTGGCTAAATCAATTATCAAGTAATACATCTATAGATACAGTTGAACTAGGGAATATTATTATAGATGATTTTGTAGAGTATAACTCAGGCGAAGGGGTTCCAGAAAATGCAGTATTATCAATTACTGATTTAAGTGAGATAAGAGCTACTTATAATGAGGTTTGTAATTTGATAAGTGAAATAAATTATGAGTTAGAAAATAAAGAGTATGAACGAGTATCTTTAGTAAGAAGTGAAGTTGAAGCTTATGCAGAAAACTTAACAGATCATGTAGATATATTAAGGTTGGCAGAGAGATTAAATATGAATTCATCACAAAATGTAATAGATTCTATTAATAATTCTGTTAAATATAGTAGGAAAACTACCACTATGGCTGAAGTAGGAGGATTATCTTTATATTTTCCTTATTATAAGATGAATTATTTTAATAAATTCCAAGATAACTTTGAAGACTTAGGTTTAAGTGAAGAACATTTTTACTTTGTAAATAATATAACTAATGCTATTAAAGAAGGCAAGGTAGAGGTTATAGGGGAAGCGCGTAAGTTTGAAGAAGATAAAGAAGCTGAGATTAATAGATATAATAGTAATTAATTTATAAACTTAAGTTTAATAATAAAGTTATAATTTTTAGTGACAAGTGACAAGTGGAAAGTAATAGGAGTGTAGATTATGAAGAACTATCTTCATAATCTACATTCCTATTTTAATTTTTATATTTTTAACAAACTAAATTGTAGGCTATTTAGTTGAGAATCATTAATGTTAGTGCCTAAAGAATTATATTTTTTTATTGATGAAAGCATTTAACATAATTTATATAATTCAGAATGTAAGTAAAAATGAAAAAAGTAAAGATATTAAGAGATTGTTTACTAGAAACTATAAATATGAGTATGTTTACATAATTACAAATTGTGGTAAGTAGTTATATAATAAAAGGATGTGATGAATCTTTTTAAGAAAGGTTTGAAAAAATAATGAAAAGAGTAAGGGAAATTTTTAGTGATTTTTATGTAGATAGTAATATTACTAATGCAGTTGTAGAAAATGTTACGTTAAGAAAAAAAGCTAAAGCTTTAGTTCTTAATATTAGTTCGGATAGTTATCTAGATGTAAAAGAAATTGAAGATTTCAACAATTTTTTAAAGGATAGGTTCGTACTTAATGATTCTAAAATAGTTATAACCTATACAAAAGAAGTGGAGAAAAAACCTATAGAAGAAGAGATAAAAAATATAATGTTATTACTTTCTGTAAAACATCCATTTTTGAGAGGTGCAATAAAGAATACAGAATATGAAGTAAGCAGTAATACAATAAATATTTATTTTAAAGTTGAGATATCTCATATATTTAGAGATTTAAATTATCATAAAGAGATTCAAGAGTCTGTAAAGAACTTATATGGAAAGACTTATAAGATAAATTTTATTGATAGAGTGGATCATGAAGAGTTAATGAAGATAAAAGATGATGAGATTAAGAAAGAAATTATTACTCTTAAGAATGTAATGGAAAGTAACCTACCAAACTCAAAGAGGAAGAGCAGCAATAGGGAGAATAGTGAGAAAAGTTGGCAAGGTAATAAAGATTATAATAAGGCAAATAAAGCCAAAGAATATACAAAGAGTAGTAAAAAGGAAGATAATGCTGCATTGATATTAGGCAGAAGTGCTAGATTTAGAGAAGATATAATTAAAATAAGTGATATTACACCTTATGAAGGAACTGTAGCTATAACAGGTGAGGTTGCTAACATGGAGAGTAAAGAGTTACGTAGTGGAAAGATGTTAGTTTCTTTTGATTTATACGATGGCTCAAGCTCCATTAGTTGTAAATGTTTCGTAAAAGGTGAACAGTATGAAGAAGTAGTATCAAGAATTAAAAAGGCTAAAGGAGTAAAGCTCTGGGGAAATTCAGGTGTGAGTAAATTTACAGGAGAAATAGAAGTAATTGCAAATACTATAGTAGAAACCTCTGGTATGACAAAGACCGTAAGAATGGATAACTCAGAAGTGAAGAGAGTTGAGCTTCATATGCATACTAAGATGAGTCAGATGGATGCTATGAGTAGTGCAGCTGATTTAATTAAGAGAGCTATGAGCTGGGGAATGAAATCTATAGCTATAACAGATCATGGAGTTGTGCAGGCTTTTCCTGAAGCTCATAAATTATTAGGAAGAAACAATGATAATATGAAAGTAATTTATGGTGTAGAAGCATATTTAGCACCAGATAAAAAGAACTCTGTAACTAATGGAAGAGGTCAGAGTATAGATACTACTTATTGTGTTTTAGACTTAGAAACTACAGGATTTTCACCTAAGACAGAGAAGATTACTGAAATAGGGATAATGAAGATTAAAGATGGTAAAGTAATAGATAAGTTTAGTACTTTTGTAAATCCACAAAAATCTATTCCGCAAAGAGTGGTTGAAGTTACTAATATAACTGATGATATGGTAAAGGGTGCAGAGACCATAGATAAGATATTTCCTAAAATGCTAGATTTTATTGGCGGTACTGTTTTAGTAGCACATAATGCTGATTTTGATATAGGTTTCTTAAAGCATAATGCCAAGGTTTTAGGATATGATTTTAACTTTACGTATATTGACACTTTATCGTTAGCTCAAGATGTTTTTCCACATTTTAAAACATATAAGCTAGGAAGAATAGCTAAAAATCTTGGAATAAAGGTTGAGGTTGCTCATAGAGCATTAGATGATGTTGATACAACAGTTAAAGTATTTAATATAATGCTTGAAAATTTAAAAGAAAGAGGAGCAAGTACTTTAGAGGACATAGATAAATATGCCTTTGATGAAGAAGCTCAAAAAGAAAGCTATAAAAAAGTAAAAACCTATCATGCTATAATCCTTGCAAAGGATTATGTAGGATTAAAGAATTTATATAAGCTTGTTTCATATTCTCATTTAGATTATTTCTATAAAAAGCCTCGTATATTAAAGAGCATGTATAAGAAATATTCTGAAGGATTGATTTTAGGAAGTGCGTGTAGTGAGGGCGAGCTTTATAAAGCGATATTACTTGGAAAGTCTGATGAAGAAATTGAAAGTATTGCAAAAGATTATGATTACTTAGAAATTCAACCATTAGGAAATAATGATTACTTAATAAGAAATGGAGAAGTTCCTGATAATGAATATTTAAAAGATATAAACAGAAAAATTGTAGCTTTAGCTGAAAAGCTAGGGAAACTTGTAGTTGCTACAGGAGATGTTCATTTTATGGATCCAGAAGATGAAATATATAGACGTATTTTAGAAGCTGGTCAAGGATTTAAAGATGCAGATAATCAGGCTCCATTATATTTGAGAACTACTGAAGAGATGCTTGAGGAATTCTCATATTTAGGGGAAGAAAAAGCTTATGAAGTTGTTGTGACAAACACTAATAAAGTAGCAGATATGTGTGAACAGATAAGTCCTATATCTCCAGAAAAATGTCCTCCTCATATTGAAGGTTGTGAGAAGACAATTAAAGATATAGCTTATGGAAAAGCTCATGAATTATATGGGCAAGAGCTACCAACTGTAGTTCAAGAAAGATTAGATAAAGAGCTTGATTCTATTATAAAGAATGGATTCTCAGTAATGTATATAATTGCTCAAAAGCTTGTGTGGAAATCAAATGAAGATGGGTACCTTGTAGGATCTAGAGGATCTGTTGGATCATCTGTTGTAGCGTATATGACAGGAATAACAGAGGTAAATGCACTACCTCCTCATTATAGATGCAGTAAATGTAAGTATTCAGACTTTACAGACTATGGATATAAGAATGGTTTTGATTTGCCTGATAAGGATTGTCCTGTCTGTGGTGAGAAGATGGATAAGGATGGTATGGATATACCTTTTGAAACATTCCTTGGATTTAATGGGGATAAAGAACCAGATATAGATTTAAACTTTTCAGGTGAATATCAAGCAAAAGCACATAGATATACAGAAGTTATCTTTGGTAAAGGAACTACCTTTAAAGCTGGTACAATAGGTACAATAGCAGATAAAACAGCATTTGGATATGTTAAAAAATATTTTGACGAAAGAAATACTCCTGCAAATAAAGCTGAAATTACTAGAATTTCTAAAGGTTGCACAGGGATAAAAAGAACTACAGGACAACATCCAGGGGGAATTATAGTAGTACCTAAGGGAAGAGAGATATTTGAATTTTGTCCAGTTCAACATCCAGCAGATGATCCGGATTCAGATATCATAACAACACATTTTGATTATCATTCTATTGACCAAAATCTTTTAAAGCTTGATATACTTGGTCATGATGACCCTACAGTAATAAGAATGCTACAGGATTTAACTGGAGTAGATCCTCAAAAGATACCTCTTGATGATAAGGAAACTATGTCTTTATTTTCATCAACAGAAGCTCTAGGAGTAACTCCAGAACAGATAAATTCAAAGGTCGGAACCTTTGGAATACCTGAGTTTGGAACTAAGTTTGTTAGAGGAATGCTTTTAGATACACTACCTAAAAGCTTTGGTGATTTATTATGTATATCAGGACTTTCTCATGGTACAGATGTATGGCTTGGTAATGCTAAAGATTTAATAGATGCAGGAACTGTTACTTTAAGTGAAGCGGTGTGTACAAGAGATGATATTATGATTTATCTTATAAAAAAAGGACTTGATCCCAATGCTTCCTTTAAGATAATGGAAACAGTACGTAAGGGTAAAGCCTTAAAGGATCCAGAAAAATGGGGAGAATATGAAGCTATGATGAGAGAACATGATGTACCAGAATGGTATATAGATTCTTGTAGAAAGATAAAATACATGTTCCCTAAAGCCCATGCAGCAGCTTATGTAATGATGGCATTTAGAATAGCATGGTTTAAGGTTCATATACCTAAAGCATATTACACTGCTTATTTTACTATTAGAGCTAAAGCCTTTGATGCAGAATTTATGATTTTTGGAAAAGAAAAAGTAAAAGAAAAAATGAACGAGATAATGATGCAAGGTAATGAAGCAGCACCAAAGGATAAAGATATGTATGATGATTTAGAGATTGTTTTAGAGATGTATGAGAGAGGGATAAGATTCTTACCAATAGACTTATATAAATCTGATGCTACTAAATTCAAAATTGAAGACGATGGAATAAGACCACCATTAAATAGTATATCCGGCATGGGGAATATAGCAGCTGAATCTATATTTAATGCTGTTCATGAAGATATTCCTATAAGTTCCATAGATAATTTAAGAAAGAGAGCTAAAATAGGAAATTCTACAACAGACTTACTAAGAAAGTTTGGATGCTTAGGTGGACTTTCAGAAAGTGACCAAGTAAGCTTTTTTGATGCAATATAAATAAGCGCGAGCTTAGCTCGCACTTATTTCATGTTTTTTAAGAATTCAAAATAATATTTATTAACTCTAAAACCTTGTCTAAATGTTGATTTTTTGAAATTAAAGAATTCCATAAGGCCACATTAGGATAAAATGATAGGTAAATAATCTTTTTATAATATTTAAATATATTGAGCTCTAAATTATTTAAACTATAAGATTCAAATATTTCAGATAATAAAAGTTCTTGCACTTTGTTCATTTTATCAAAAATCTCTTGAGCTGTTAGTTGATCAAAATCAGACTTTTCTAAATAATACATTGTTTCGTTTAAGAAACAATTAATATTAACTTCCGTTCCAAACATATTAAAATCAATTATTCCTCTAAAATCACCTTTATCATCAACTAAAATATTTGAATCATTCAAATCACCCTGGTAAACACATCTAGGAAGTTGATGAATATAAATCTTTATATGTTCTCTAAGTTGGTGATTAATTAGCACTAATTTATTTGATAAGTCATTGAATTGCTTTTCTTTTAGTGTAGAAACAAGGCTATCAAGATTTTCTTGTTTCTCATCTTTATTTATATCAAATGGGCCTAATTCAATCAGAGACCACATTGATTTAAATTTAGATAAATCGATATTTGAAAACTGTTGAGCGAGTTTACCAATGTGTTTAACCACATTTTTTCTAAAAGTATAGTCAATTGAGTTATCTTTTGAATTGTAAATATTATATGGTGCACATTCTTCAATATAACAAATATATTGAATGTTATCTTTCTCATAGTAGCAAGCTAAATTTCCGGTTTTGTTTTTTATAAGACTTGGACAATATACTCCTATTTTTCTATATTTTGAGATCAAAGTTGATATGTCTTGCAAAAAATCTTCAGTAATAACTGTAGAATTATTAATTTTTAAAAAGTATTCGTTATTAATTTTGTAATTAAAACGTCTATCTGATTCAGATTTGGATGTATCAATTACATCACTTATTTGAATACACTCAATATTAAATTCCTGACAAATGATTTTTAGATCATTAAAACTAAACATATTTTATCTGCCCCTTTTATATAACAAAATCAAAGTTGTGTTAGGTAATTATAAAATTCTTATTATATTCTTATATAAGTATAATACATAATTATGGAAAATAATAAGTTTAATATAAATCAGCAGGTAGAATGGTTATTTCAAAAGTATGAAATATATAATAAATTTTATAAAAACATAAGTATTATTACAGTTTTTGCAGATATTATTATTAGATGGATAAATTTATGATAACGTAAGAAAAAACTATTGAAAATTATTTATAACAATATAATATTAAATAATGTATATAATTTTTAAAATAGATCTAAAGATAAATATAAAGGAGAGGCAGTATGAGAAGTATAATTAAAAGAGCAATAGTTATAGTATTTTATGCAGTTTTAGCAGCTGTTGGGGTAAATATGTTTTTAGCACCAAGTAATATATTTTCAGGAGGGGTTACTGGACTTTCGCAATTATTATCTTCAGTTGGCTTAGATTTTTTTAATATTAATATAAGTATATCTGCATGGGTATTAATTATAAATTTACCGTTAGCTATTTTATCATGGCTTAAATTAGGTAAAAAGTTTACTGTTTATACTATATTAGCAGTTGCATCATCATCATTTTTTATGAAGATAATACCAATGGTCCAAATAACAAATAATCAAATTTTAGCAGCTATATTTGGTGGTGTTTTAACAGGTGCAGGTGTAGGATTATGCCTAAGAGAAGGATTTTCTACTGGAGGTACTGATATTATAGTTTTAGTTGTTCAAAAGCTTACAGGGAAGTCAGTAGGTCAAGTTGGACTTTTACTAAATGGAGCTATTGTATTAGCAGCAGGGCTTATATACGGATGGGAACAATCATTATATAGTTTAGTAGCTATATATGCAATGACCCAAGTAATGGATAGGTTCTTTATCCAACAACATAAATTAACAGTTACTATTTACACCAAAAAAGGTGAAGAGATGGCAAAGAATTTGTTATCTAACAATTTAAGAGGTGTAACTATAGGTAAAGGCTTCTTAGGTGGATATACAAAAGAAGAGTTACAATCTGTTATAACAGTAATATCAAAGCATGAGCTTTTATTTATAAAGAAAGCTGTAGAAGAAGTAGACCAAGATGCTTTCGTAAATGTTCAACCAACAGTAGATGTAATAGGTAAATTCTTAGATAAATCTCTATTAGAATAATATGATTAATTAAGTAGTACGTAAGAGTGAAGAATTAATAATTAAGATAGAACAATGAGGATGAGGAGAAATAGATTATGCCGATGTTAAGAGTTAAAGGAATACCTCAAGAAGAGGTTATGAAGGAAAGTAAAGTATTAATAGATGAATTAGTAGAAATAATAGAATGTCCAAGAGATTATTTTACTATAGAATTAATTAATAATACTTTTATAATGGATGGAGAAGTAGTTGTACCTCCTACGATAATAGAAGTTGCTTGGTTTGATAGAGGTCAAGAAGTTCAAGATAAGGTAGCAAAGGCTATAACAAGTCACTTTAAGAAGGACAGAGAATGTTTAGATGTAGTTTTCCAAGGATTAGAGCATAAAAACTATTATGAAAATGGGGAGCATTTTTAAAAAATATAGTTTTACTTAGATATTTTTATGAAAAATTAGACTATACTGCTAACCGGGGGGATAGGTTATTAGAGATAGGGATTATATAGCTAATAAATAGCTATATAATCCCTTTATTGCTTTATTTCTATGGAAATATTTTAATAGAATATTTTTAGTGAAATTAATAACCCTATAGGTAGCTTGTAGATAAAATTGATGAATGATATAGTTGGCTTGTTATAATAAAATGATATAGAATTATGGAGGTAAAGATGAAAAATATTAAAAAAATATTGTTAGCTAGCTTTATGATTGTTGTGTTAGTATTTACAGTTAGCGGATGTGGAAGTCATGTTAATGTAGATAATACAAATGGAACAGCTAGTAATAATGTAGATGAAAATAAAGATAATATAGAATCAAATAAAGATTCAGATGGTTACTTAGTAGAAACCTTAAAATTAGAGGGAGGAACAGATTGGGGAACCCCTAATCCGTTTTTAAATGAATCTAGAGGCCCTGGAACAGCAAAGATGAGACTTGTTTATGCAAGCCTTTTAGAAAAAGATGAAACAAGTGATATATCATGGCTTGCAGAAAGCTTTGATTTTAACGGCAATGATTATACTTTTACTTTGTTTGATAATACAACATTCCAAGATGGTACTCCATTAACTACGGAGGATATAGCTTTTACTATTGATTATTTCAAGAAGAATCCACCAGTAAGCAATTCTCTTGGAGCTGGTGAAAAATTTATAGTAGACCATTATACAATTGTAGATGAAAAGACAATAACTATAACTGTTAAAGAGGCTAATGCAGATACATTAAGCAGTTTAGGATCTTTTGTTATTATTCCAAAGCATATATGGGAAAAGGTTGATGATCCATATAGCTATACTGGAGATGGATATTTAGTAGGTAGTGGAGCTTACAAGTGTACTGCATATGAAGGTGCTACTGGAACATATGAGTTTACTGCTTATGAAGGTTGGGTAAACGGAAAACAAGCAGCAGAAAAAATACAATTTGTACCTGTTAGTGATGCAATTTTAGCTTTTGAAAATGGTGAAATTGATATAACCTCAATGCCTGCTGATTTAAAGGATAAATATGTAAGTGATAGTTCTGTTGGCATAGTTGAAAAAGCGAATGATATGGGATATAAAATGTTAATCAATTATGAGAAATGTCCAGATTTTCTAGATATAAAATTAAGGCAAGCTATTTATGCAGCATTAGACAGACAATCTGTAGTGGATAATGTATTTAGGGGAGCAGGTACTGTTGGAAGTGCTGGATATGTTCCAGAAGGAAGTCTTTATTACAATGAAGATGTAATAAAGTATGAATATAATCCAGAAGCGGCAAAAGAAGTATTTGATGGAAAAGGTTATAATGTAACACTTTTAGTTGCTGATAGTGGTGATGATGTAAATATTGGAGAAATAATTAAAAATAATCTTGAAGCTGTAGGAATAGGGGTTAACGTAGTAGCCTATGATTCAGCAACAAGAGATACTATGATTAATAATGGAGATTACGAATTTGCACTTGTTGGTAATGGAGGATGGGGAAATAATCCACCTACATTTATGAGAACTTTATTTTCTGATGAGTCAAAGTTTAGTGGAACAAATCCTCACTCTATGGGAGCTATAGGATATAGTAGCAAAGAAATGACTGAACTAGCAGAAGCACAAGTTTATGAAACAGACTTTGATGCAAGAATTAAGATTTTTAAGGATTTAGAATACTTAGTTAGTGAAGAGATACCTCTATTTGTAATTGCGAATAAATCAAGTTATTCAATGTATAAAAAGGATTATTACGATGGTTGGATGAAGACATATGCATATCAACAAGCAGAACAAAATAGATTATCTTATATGGCAAGATAAAAGGAATGAGAGATTAGATGAGAAAAAGACTTTTAGTTCTACTTTTCTCCTTTGTAGTTATATATCTGTTTAACTTTTCTATACCTAGACTTATGCCAGGTGATCCATTTCAATATTCTTCATCAGTATCAGGAGAAGATATGACAGAAGAGTTTAGTAAAGAGCAGAAAGAGCAGATGAAAAAGTATTACGGATTAGATAAACCAATAGGTGAGCAACTTGTAGATACTATAACTAAAAATATTAAAGGGGATTTTGGGATTAGCATTCACTATAAAAGGCAAGTTAGTGAAATTTTAAAAGAAAGATTCCCTTGGACATTATATATAATGGGGGCAACATTAGTTATAAGCTTACTGTTAGGGTCTATTCTAGCTCTTATATGTGTAAGAAATAGAAAGTTTGATAAGGTTGCATATGGTATATTATCTGCAGCTTCTGAAATTCCTCCTTTCCTTATAGGAATTGTATTATTGTTTTTAATTGCAGCTAAAGTAAGTTGGATTCCACTTTCAGGTGCAGTAACTCCTTTTGGAAAATATGCTACAGAGTTTGAATGGATATATGATGTGTTTATTCATAGTCTTTTACCAATACTTGCAATGTGTATAGTAACTATACCTAAGTTTTACTTTACTGCAAGGGCAAGCTTCTTAAGTGTATTAGAAAAACCTTATCTAGTTAATGCGAAGGCAAAAGGTCTAAAGGAGAAGAGAATACTTTGGAAATATATATTTATAAATGGAATTACACCTATAATAGCAAGATTTTTTCTAAGTGTAGGAACTACAGTTGGAGGAACTCTTTTAATTGAAAATGTATTTGCTTATCCAGGGTTAGGAACAGTGATGAGAGAGGCTGTAAGGTATAGAGACTATACTATGATACAGGGTGTATTTTTACTATCAACGATAATAGTATTAGTAAGTCTACTTATTTCCGATATAATAAATGATTTTGTTGATAAGAGAGGGATAAAAGTATGAAGAAAATTAATACTTATCTAATTATATTTTCAATACTTACATTATTCTTCTTATATGGATCTTATATATATCCTCATAGTGCAACTTTACCTTCAGGTTTGTCTCTTGAGGCGCCAAATATAAATCATATATTTGGTACAGATAATTTAGGTATAGATATATATGCTCAAATTTCTAGTGGGTTTTTTAGAAGTATGGCTATAGGAATAGTTACTGCTATATTTGCAACAATTATTGGAGGACTACTAGGGATCTTATCAGGATATATTGGGGGAACTATAGATCATATTACTTTATTTTTGATAAATATATTTTTATCTGTTCCTCAGTTGCCTGTAATGATAGTAATAGGAGCGTTTTTTGGACAAAGTACTTTAAATATTATATTTATAATAGCTGCATTTTCTTGGGCTCAAATTGCTAAACAGCTTAGAGCAAAGGTTATTTCTATAAAAAATATGGAGTATGTTAAACTTGCAGAAAGTTATGGAGGAAGTCCTTTATATATTATAATGAGGCATTTAAGTAGAGAGTTAATACCACTACTTATGATAAATGGACTTGCAGTAATAGGACGCGCTATTATACAGGAATCGTCCCTTGCATATCTAGGATTATCAGATCCAATAGCAAAATCCTGGGGACTTATGATATCAAAAGCAACAGCTTTTTCAGGAATATACTTTAGTGAGTTTTGGAAATGGTGGCTTATGCCACCGATATTAGCATTGATATTATCAGTATTAACTTTAAGATTACTTTCAAGGGCTTTAGAACAGTATATGTTAAAGGAAAACCATACTGAGATGAGTGATAGCTTAAGGAGGGAATAGTATGGAGGAAATATTAAAAGTAAATAAACTTTCAGTTGAATATCCAGAGTTTACCTTACATCCTATTTCCTTTACTATGGAAAAAGGTGAAATTCTATCTATTATTGGGGAATCAGGAAGTGGAAAGACTACTATAGCAAAAGCTATAACTTGTATTATGGATAAAGAAACAGCGGTAACAGGAGAAGTTTTCATAGATGGAAAAGAATTATTATCTATGAAAGAGATAGATAGAAAATTATTAAGAATGACAGAGTTTTCTATAGTATTTCAGAATTCATTAGAGTGGTTAAATCCATCAATGACATTAGAAGGACAGTTAAAGGAAATATTGATTAAGGAAGCTAACTACTCCTATGATCGTAGGAGTAAGTTCGAGGTAACAAATCGGAGATTTGGACTCTCACTTAAAAAAGAAATGCAAGATAAAATGGTAGAGCTTATGGAAGTAGTTGGCTTAAGTAAAGATGATTTGAAAAGATATCCTAGAGAGTTATCTGGTGGGATGAGTCAGAAGTTCATGATTGCTAGTGCTATAGCTTTAAGACCTAAGCTTGTGATTATGGATGAGCCTACAAGTTCTTTAGATGTAGCTTCAAGAGATTCTTTTATAGAGCTTATACGAAAGCTTAATAGGGAATTAGGAATCGCATTTTTGATAATAACTCATGATTTAAAGCTAAGTAGTGAGTTAAGTAATAAAATGATTGTTTTATATGGTGGACATATTATGGAGACTGGTGATACTAAAGAAATTTTAGAGAAGCCACGACATCCATATACTAGGGGACTTATCCATGCTTCAGTTGGCTTTAACCTTGTAAAAGATATATGGGGGATTAGAACTGGGGTAGTTAAAAGGGAGAATTATGGATGTCCTTTCTATGGTAGATGTACTCAAAGTATTAGCATTTGTGAAGATAAAGTACCAGATCTTAAAATGGCAGAAGATAATAGATGGATTGCTTGTAACCGTAGTGGTGTTGTAAAAGTTTTAGAAGGGAAAAATATAAGTAAGGTATATGGCAAACAACAAGTGCTTTCAGGTATTGATCTTACAGTGTATAGCGGCGAGATAGTATCTATAGTTGGAAAATCTGGTGTAGGTAAGTCAACTTTAGCAAGGATATTAGGTGGATTTTTAAATGAGTTTGATGATGGACATATTAATTTTGAAGGTAAATCAGCAAATTTTAAAGTGCAACATAAAACTATAGGTGGGATTCAGATGGTATTTCAAGATAGTGAAGGCTGTCTTAATCCACATATGACAGTAAGGGAGATTGTAGCTGAACCATTGAAATTGGCTAAGGCAAATGATGGTTTAGAAGAGAAGATAAAAAGAGCCTTATTAGATACAGGGCTTCCTATAGATAATCAGTTTTTAAATAAAAAGATAAAAACATTATCAGGTGGGCAAAAGCAAAGAGTAAATCTAGCTAGAGCATTAACTATGGAGCCAAAAATTATGATTGCAGATGAACCAACAGCTATGCTTGACCCATCTAGTAAGGCTAATCTTATAAGAATGTTAAAGGGATTACAAAACAAACGAGGCTTTAGCATGCTTATGATTAGTCACGATTTAGAAAGTGTACTTAAAATCTCAGATAGAACGTACTTATTACAACAAGGGAAGTTGAAAAGGTTAGATCCATCAGAGTATATGCAAATTAATATAGATAAAATTTTTGCAAATTAAATAGATAGGAGAGAGTATTATGATTAATACAGAATTATGGAATAAGTGTGTAGAGTTTCATGGACATGAGTGTGGAGGGTTAACTATAGGGTATCAAGCTGCTATATATGCAAAGCAGTTACTAAGTGGTGATTTTTCACAAGATGAGGAAATGGTTTGTATAACAGAAAATGATGCCTGTGGAGTAGATGCTATTCAAGTTATTTTAGGATGTAGTGTAGGAAAGGGTAATTTATTATTTCATATGAGAGGTAAACAAGCCTTTTCGTTTTATAATAGAAACAATGGAAAATCTGTACGTCTTGTATTAAAGCAAAAACCAAATATGACTAGAGAAGAAAGCTTCAAATATTATCAAGAATGTAATCCAGAAGATATGTTTGATGTTAAAGAAACAACTCTTGAAGTTCCAGAAAGAGCAAGGATATTCAAATCTATCATTTGTGAAGATTGTGGAGAAAAAACTTCAGAAAATATGATAAGAATACAAAATGAAAAGAATTTGTGTATGGATTGCTATAATGAATATAACCGATTTAATGTTTAATTAAAAATGGGAAATTAAATATTGAAGATGAAACTCCTATAGAATTAAATCTCTATGGGAGTTTTTAATAATAGTTTTAGAAATTATGTAGTAATTTCATCTGCAATTTGACATTTATCATTTTTAATTTTAAATTTATTAATTATTTTATAAATAAATTAATTGCTTTATTTAAATCCTCAATTGCTTTTCTATCACCGGATTCTACGGCTTCTACAAGACAGTGTTCTATATGATCTTGTAAGATTACTTTACCTGTGCTTGTTAGTGCTGATATTACTGCAGATAATTGTATTAGTACTTCGCTACAATCTCTATCATCCTCTACCATTCTCTTTACTGATTCTAAATGACCTTTTGCTTTTGATAATCTATTTAATACGGCTTTAGTATTTTGATGGACATGCTTATGGGTATGTCCACTAGTGTTATCATGGCTATGGATATAAGTCTTTCCATCATTATTAATGTGAATATGTTCTTTTTTTTCATCAATTTGCTTTAGTGCCATAATAAAAGTCCCCCTTTTTAAAACTCTCTTTATACAATTTGTGAAACATATGAATATTTTATCTTCTTATAAATATAGTATTTATTTAAAGAAATATTAACTGGAATAAATTCGTGATTATTTTATGGTAATAACATAACTTATGATTTATAAGACACTAGTATGATATCATTTTTTATTTTAAAAGTAAAATGTTTACATATGTGAATTTTATATAGTTATCATTTTGGAAGCTAAATTTAATAGTAAAGTAATTAAATAAAAAAATCTACAGTATAAATAAGATGGGAGTATTTGTAGGAGGAAGTTAATTGAAAATTATTTCTGTTGTTAATTACAAAGGTGGCGTTGGAAAGAGTACAGTTGTATCAAATTTAGGTGCTTTATTAGCTTTAGACGGTTATAAAGTATTATTAATAGATTTAGATCCTCAGGCTAGTTTAACTTTTTCGTATATGGGAATTGATAATTGGAAAAGAGAGTATAAGGACAAAAAAACAATAAAGACTCTTTTTAACTCTATAATTAATAAGAAAAAGGATAATATAAAAAATTATATTACTAATGATCTAAAAGCTAATTCTGTAATAATTAAAAATGGAGGACAGGCTATAAGTTTATTACCGTCTAGTACAGATTTATATGAAATACAAATAGATTTAGCAAGAAGTATATCTGGAAATACAAAAAGAAAATATACAAAAAATAAGTTAAGATGTATATCTGGATTAAGAGAAGAGTTAATGACTGTGTATGGAGAATATGACTTTGTATTATTAGATTGCCAACCGAGCTTTGATTTAATTACTCAAAGTGCAATGTATGCATCTGATTCATATATAGTACCTACAAAGCTAGATTATCTTTCAACAGTAGGGGCGCCTACTCTCTTAGAACATGTTGAAAATTTGAAGAGGGAAGTTGAAAGAGGGATAAATGAATTTGATTTTTATCAATTTAAGCATATGGATATAAAGTTAATGGGAGTATTACCTACTATGGTTAAGATAATAAATGGACAACCTAAATCAATGCATAAACAATATTTAAATGAAATAAATTATGAAGATAATCTAGAAACATTTGTATCAAAGATTAGAGCAAATGACGAGGAGATTGATAATAATAATGATTTACCTTTTGTATTAACCAATATAAATAGGAAGAAGACAGCGATACATTTAGACTTTGAGAATTTTGAAAAAGAATTTTTAAGAAGGGTATAGCTAATAATGGAAAAATCGGATATTTTAAAAGTTAATAAATTAGTATTTGAATATATATTAAATCTTGACGATGTGGAATTAAAACAATTATTAAATGGAGTCAAGTTTCTAGAATTAAGAGATGGAGAAGATGCTGGAGAAAAATTATCACCTAACAAGAGCAGTAATAAAAAAGTCATAGGGAAAAAGCTTGAGTCAAGCAAAAGAAAACCTAGGGCTTCTAGAATTGAAAATGACAGTGATGATAAAAGGTTAGAAGAGGTTTTAATAAAATTAAATTCTGTTATTACTAAGGAAGAAGCTTATGATTATTTGAAGAATAGTGGATTGAAAGTTAATGAATTAAAAGCTATAGCTAAAAAAGCAGAAATTTTTGTGAAGAGTAGAAGCAAAAAAGAGGAAATTATAGATAAATTAGTGCAAGGGACTGTAGGAGTTAAAATTAAGATGAAAATTTTAAAAGAAGGATAATGATAAAGTTAGATAGGTATTTCTAATATTAGTAAAGGAATACCTATTTATATTTAACTGAAGAAAGATATGATATTTATTTACATAGTAATATAATTTATATTACAATTACATTAAGTGTAGAATATTAATACAAAATATGAAAAAAATGTATACAGGTATACTTATTTGAGGAGGAGAATAATGAACTTCGAAGAAATTATTAAGAATCTGGAAAAGTTAGAGCCTGATAAAGAATATATAAAGATAATATGCAGGAATATAAATGAGTTAGAATATAGAGCATCAAGAGACATATATGAAAAGTTAATAGAATATGTAAAAGAGAGGGGGTTATCTTATGCATATCCTTGGATAATACATAACTATGGATGGATTCAACATGGATTAGGTAATTTTAAAAAAGCTATAGAAGTTCATACAGAAGCTTATAAAATATTTGAAAGAGAGAATGATCATGATGGAATATTGGCTACTATTAATGCTCTAGTGGGGAATTATTCCTTTACACAACAGTTTGATAGGGCTATAGAGTATGGTATAAAAGGAATAGAATTAGCAGAGAAAATTGGTAATTATCAAGCATTAAATAGTATAAAAAATAATATGTCCATAACATATGTAGAGATCGGTGAATATGGGAAAGCAAAATCTTTATTAGAACAGATATCGAACCTTCCTAACATAGATATAAAGCATAATAAAATAGTAAACTTAATTAATTTAGCAGAGTGCGAAAGGGAGCTAAATAATTATGATATATCCATAAATTATTTAGAAAATGCTTTAGAACTTGCGAAAGATTTTTCAGTAAATTTAATTCCAGGAGTTCTAGAAGAGATGGGAAGAACTTATTGTGCTAAAGGTTTATATAATCTTGCAGATGAAAGATTTAGTGAAAGTGTAAGAATTTCAAGAGATACAGAACATAAATTATGTTTAAATGAAGCATTACTTTATTGGTCAGAAGTAGATTTGAAAAAGGAACGATATAATGGAGCTATAATTAAGCTAAAAGAAGTAGAAGAAAATATAGAAAGCGTTAATTCTATAAGAAATAAGAATAAAATATATTATAACATGAGTTTAGCTTATAAAGCTTTAGGTAATTATGAAAGTGCATATTCATATTTAGAAAAAGTTAATCATCTACAAAGAGAGATGTTTAAAAAGACAAGCATTGCAAGTATTAAAAATTTAGATAAAAAAAGATTAGAGGATGAAGAAACAGTATATAAGTCTTTATATAAACAGACTGAGGCATTATATAGCGTAGGGCAAAGGATAACAACCAATCTAAATAGAAAAAATATTTATAAAGTTATTGCTGAAGAAATGAAAAATTTAATTAAGTGCGATGTACTTCAAGTATCTTTAATAAATACAGAAAATAAAACATTAGAATATAAATTATGTATGAATATGGGGAAAGATCTTGAGATGGTTCCAATTAATCTTAATGATGAAAATAGATTTGGAGTATATGCTATTAAACATAAGCAGGAGATATTAATAAATGACTTGAATAAAGAGTACTATAAATATTTCAATAACTTTGAAAGTTATATAGATAAATTATCTAAAGAGCAAAATAGAACTTCAGAAAGGTTTTCTCAATCTATGATTTTTGTACCTATAATTATACATGATAGAGTTATAGGGGTAATGAGTGTGCAGTCTTACGAAAAAAATATGTTTACTTTAAAGGATGTAAATACTTTGAAAATACTATCTACATATGTAGGTATTGCACTAGAGAATTCTAAACTTTATAAAGAACTAAAATATAGAGCCAATTATGATGTGTTAACAAAGATTTTTAATAGAAGGGAAATATTAAGAAGAAGTGAAAAAATTTATAATAAGGTCAAAAAAGATTTAGAAAGTTATTGTATTATGATGATAGATGTAGATAATTTTAAGAATATAAACGATACGTATGGACATCAAATTGGGGATAAGGTGCTTGCCACTGTTGCTAAGACTATTAAAGAATCAATAAGAGAAGATGATATAGTAGGTAGATATGGGGGAGAAGAATTTATAGTTATAGTAAAAGATGATTACAATAGTAATTTAAAAATGGCTGAGAGAATAAGGGGAAACATTGAAAAAATAGTTATTAATGTAGATGAGAATAAATTTATTAAAGTAACCTCTAGTATAGGAATAACTGAGATGGATGCAAAAGATAAGACATTACAACAAATTATTAGTGATTCAGATAAAGCGCTATACGAAGCTAAAAATACAGGAAAAAATAAAGTTGTTGCAAACTATGTATAATTTGTTTTCTAAGCTTACAAGGAGAAATATTGGCTTACACCAGGATAAATAAATGCCTACGGCATAGATATTATATCTGCCGTAGGCATATTTTTCTTAAGGAAATGTTGATAGGTATTTGGTTAAAGGATATATTTCGAAATATAGAAATTGATTGGGAATAAAATGGTTATTGTTTATACTGCTAAAAATGATAAAAAATGATATAATTATACAAAAAGTACAAAAAGAGGTAGTAGGGTTTGGAGAATGGATTTAGAAAACTAGCGAGGGGTTTATTATTAATTATTATAATATTATGTATTGTAGATAAAACAACTTATGCAGTTATAAATTATGCTAATAGAAATTTTAAGCGGATAACAACAGAAGATGGTCTATCTCAAGGGAGTGTCTCAACAATAATTCAGGATAGTAGAGGATATATGTGGATTGGAACTGGTGATGGACTTAATAAATATAATGGAAATAAGTTTGAAGTATATAAATATAATGGTAAAGAAAATAGTATAAGTGGAAATTCAATAACAGATATAAAAGAGGATAAGGAAGGTAACATATGGATTGGAACTACTACTGGGTTAAGTAAAATTAACACAGTGACAGATGAAATAACAAATTATTTGCCTAATGAAGATGGATGTAATATTTCTCATTACAGAATTAGAGAAATATTAATAAGTAAAAATGGAGATATATTGGTCGGAACTAATGATGGATTAAATATTTACGATAAAGAAAATGATAATTTTATTAGAATATATAATTCTGAAGACGATAATAAATCTTTAAGCCATCAGGAAGTATACTCATTAGCTGAGGATATGTATGGACATTATTGGATAGGTACTAGAAATGGGTTAAATAAGATTAATAATGAGACAGAGGAAGTAATAAAATATTTTGCAAGTGAAGAAGAGGAAAAGAGTATTAGTCATAATTTCATATATAGCTTATATGCAGATGAATTGGGGTATTTATGGATTGGAACATACTACGGAGGGTTAAATAAGTTAAATCTAAAAACAGAAGAGATTGAAAAGTATATGCCACGATTTGAAGATGGAATTCCCGGGGCGTATATAAGAGATGTATTAAGGGATAGTAGAGGAACTGTATGGATTGCTACTGATTATGGATTTGCTAAGTTTATAGAAGAAGAGAATAGGTTTATTAGATATAAATCTTCTAAATATAACTTAGGAAGTTTAATTAGTGATGATACAAAGTCTATATGTGAAGATAAATCAGGAGCTATTTGGATAGGGACCAATGATGGAATAAGTTTGTTTAATCCGGAAAATTTATTTAATTATTATAAATCTGATCCTTTTGATAGTAATTCTTTAAGTTCAGAGAGTATAACAGGGATATATGAAGATAGTGATGGAGTATTGTGGATAGGAACTTTTTATGATGGATTAAATATCTTTGATAGAGAAAATAATAAGATAACAAGAGTTGATCAGACAGAAGATTATGAAGGAGAGTTATATATTAGTAATAATCTTGTTAGAGATATTACAGGGATAGAGGATGAAATTTGGATAGCAACACAAAATGGATTGGATAAATATAATAAGGATACACATGAAAAAGCACAATATAGAGAAGAGAATGGATTACCTTGTAATGATGTAAAGACATTACATATAGATAGTAAAGGAGTACTATGGATAGGAACTAGTAATGGAATATTTTCAAGTGATAGAAATGGTACATTTACAGATCATTCGCAAATTTTTAAAGATGCCGGAGTAAATGTATTATCATTTAATGATATATATGAAGACAAAGATGGGCTTTTATGGTTAGCTGGAAGTATAGAAGATGGATTAATAAGTTTTAATAAAGAATCAAATGAACTAAAGAGATATAATTACTTAGCTGAAGAGGAAGTTAGGAGGTATAGTTATATATTATCAATTAATTCAGATAATAAGGGGAATATTTGGCTAGCGACTGATTATGGAATAGTTAGATTTAATAAGGAAACTAATAAATACATTAGATATACTGAAGATGATGGATTACCTAATAATTTTGTATACGGTATTTTATTTGATGATGAAGGAAATTTATGGGCTAGTACTAATTATGGTATTACAAAATTTGATATAGAAGAAGAAAAGTTTATAAATTTCAATAGAACTGATGGTATACAAGGAAATGAGTTTAATCAATATGCGTATTTTAAAAGTATAAGTGGAGAAATGTTTTTTGGAGGAACAAATGGATTAACCAGCTTTATGCCAGAACAAATAAAAGAAAAAGAATTTATAACTAATGTAGAGATTGAAGCTATATCAAGTAATTGTGGGAAGGTTATTATAGGAGATGAAATAAAGTTAAGTTATAGGCATAATCAACTAGAGTTTAAATTTTTTATGCCTGACTATAGGGAAACTAATAAAGTGAAATATGCGTATAGATTATTAGGATTAAATGAGGAATGGACAATTGGTGAATATAAAAATAGTATAAAATATTCTAATCTATTACCTGGAGAGTATGAATTTCAAGTAGCAGCTAGAAATTCAAGCGGTAATTGGAGTGATTATACAAAAATAAAAATAAAAATAGATAATCCTCCATGGAAAACTCCTTTTGCTTATTTCTGCTATGGAGCATTAATAATTATTATAATTTATGTAATATGGAATAGAGTTAAAATATTAGATAATATGGTACAACAAAGAACAATCGAATTAAATAGTAAGTTATCGGAAAATAAGATATTATATTCAAAGCTGTTATATCATGAGAAATATAAAAATAATTATTTTATAAATTTATCTCATGAATTAAGAACACCATTAAATATAATATCAGCAACTCAGAAGGTTATAGAGAATCTAAATGAGGAAGATAAACAAATTCCAAAAGAGAAGATGTCTCACTATATGAAGAGTGTGAAGAGAAATTGTACAAGGCTTATGAATTTAATAGATAATATAATATATACCTCTAAGATAGAATCAGGATCATATAAGTTGAATATTAAAGAACATGATATTGTTTACTTGGTAGAAGAAGTAGCATTATCTATGAAGGATTTAATGCATGAAAAGGATATAGAATTAATTGTAGAACCTTACATAGAAGAAAAAATCATAGAATGTGATGATTTAGAAATTGAAAGAGTAATAATAAACTTAATATCAAATGCTATAAAATTTACAGATAAAGGTGGTACTATTGAAGTTTTCCTATGGGATCTAGGGGAACAGATAAAAATATCTATTAAAGATAATGGAATAGGTATAGATCCTAAATATCATAAGTATATTTTTGATAGATTCTCACAAGAGTATTCTGAAACATCTGAAGAGCACGGAGGAAGCGGACTAGGGCTGACCCTAAGTAAACAGCTTATAGAGCTTCATAACGGAGTTATTTGGGTAGAAAGTGAACTAGGAAAAGGTAGTGAATTTATTATTAAATTACCTGTAAAACAATAAATTAAGACTATAATTTATCATAGTAATTATAGAATTAAAGAGTTCCATTCAAATGGGACTCTTTTTGTTATTAAAAGGTAAGTGCTGTTTATGAATTAATAATAGGAATAAAATAAAATTTGTAAATTAGTTGTAATAGTTTTGTAACTACAATTTTTGAACATCTAAATTATAATATAATTGCGATAAAAGAGTGGAGGTAAAAGTTATGAAGAAAAGATTTATTACATTAGCTTTAGCATTAGTTATTGGTAGTATGATGGTGGGCTGTGGTGAAGATAAAAATAATTTAACAGAAGATAATAATATTTCAAGCGAAAATCAAGTTGAAAAAGTGCCAGTAACACTTTCCAATATAACAAATAAAAAAATGGAAGATGAAGTGAAGACTTTACTTATTAATAATGGTATAAATGGGGAAAATGTAGATACGTATATAAATTATATTAATGATTATAATGAAAGAGTTGAAGATAAAAGTGTATTAAAAGAAGAGTTTGTAACCGTAGATTCAATAAATGGATTATATGCTGCAGTTAGTTTAAAAGAGAAAATATTAGACGATGGAATGACTTTAAGTGAAATAAATTGTAGGTTATCAGCATTTGAATTATTTAAAGATTTTGTTACAACTAAAGGAGAAATTGAGTCAGATAATTATTTGATGTTTGATATTGAGGCAATTGATAATAATCCTATATTAGACTTTAATAAAGAGGATAAAGAGAAATATATAAACCTATTCAATCCTGTAGATATAGGTGATGCTAAAGATTCTAAAAAAATAATAGAACTAATCAAAGATGAGTTAAACAAAAGAGAGGTTAAGATCGAGAATAATGGCAAAGTTTCATTAATAAATATCTATATAAATGATGAATTTGAAAATAAGATGTTTGTGGGACACTCTGTAGTTATGATCGAAAATGATGGTGAATATATAGTGCTTGAGAAATTTTCATCTATAGATCCATTTCAAATATCTAAGTTTTCTAATAAAGAAGATGTGAAGAAATATCTTTTATCTAGAAATGATATATATGGAAGTGAGATAAAACCAATAATATTAATTAATAATGAGGAATTTTAAAATTGTAAATAGTAATATAAAAAGAATGGAATCAAACGTTTATTTGGTTTCATTCTTTTTTTATTATAAAGTTATTGCCGAAAATTATACAAAAGAACCGATTTTTATAAATACGTAAGAAAATATAATTGTTATAATATTAACAAGCGAAAACCTTATAAGCAATTTAAAGTTTTAATGAGGTAAAATATTTATAAATGGGGGAATTAAAGATGAACAAATCAGCAAAGAGAATAATAGCTTTAATTATGGCAGTAGGTATAATTTCTACTTCAGTGGGATGTTCAAAAGGTAATGATGATGGAGTATCTACAGACAATAAAGGCTATACAGCAGGAACATATGTAGGGAAAGCCACAGGTAATGGTGGAGAAATCAAAGTGGAAGTAACAGTAGAAGATGGTAAGATAAGCGATGTTAAAGTTTTAGAGCATTCTGAAACAAAAGGATTAGGGGATAGTGCTATGGAGACTATTGGAGAGGTAATTAAGAACACTAATAGCACTAATATTGAAACTGTAAGTGGAGCAACTGTTAGCTCAAATGCAATGATGGAAGCTGTAAAGGATGCATTAAGACAAGCGGGCGGAACAGATGATATGTTTAGTAAGGATGAAAAGCAATCATTAGTAGGAAAAGAAATGCAAGATGAATATACCTTTGACGTTGTAGTTGTTGGAGCAGGTGGAGCTGGACTTTCAGCCGCAGTAGAAGCAGCTCAATCTGGAGCAAAGGTTGTAGTGATTGAAAAAACTATGTTCGCTGGTGGGAATACATTAGTATCTGGAGGAGGATTAAATGTTCCAGGAACAGAACAACAAATTGCTAATGGAATAGAGGATTCTGTAGAATTATTTACAGAGGATACAATAAAGGGTGGAGATAGTGAAAATGATCCTGAACTTGTTAAAGTTATGGCAGAGAATGCATTAGATGCGGTTAATTGGTTAATTGATGATATGGGAGTAGAATTAATGCCGGATAGATTACAACAATTTGGTGGACATTCTGTGCCAAGGGCTTTGATACCTAAAGGAAATAAGGGAACTGAGTTAATAAATAAGCTTAAGGCTAAAGCTGAAGAACTAGGTGTTGAGTTCTTTATGGAGACAGCAGGTAAAAAGCTAGTTGAAGAAAATGGTTCTATAAAAGGTGTAGTTGCTGAAAATAAAGGTAAAGAAGTAGTATTTAATGCTGACAAAGGTGTAATATTAGCAACAGGTGGTTTTGGTGCTGATGTAGAAATGAGAAAGAAATATAATGATCATTATGATGAAAAATATAAGACAACTTGTACAGAAGCAAGTACTGGTGATGGAATAAAGATGGCTGAGGAAGTCGGGGCTAACTTAGTGGATATGGAGTTTATTCAAGTTTATCCAACATGTAGTCCAGTAACAGGAATAATTTCATATGTTTCAAATTCAAGATTTGACGGTGCTATACTTGTAAATCAAGAAGGTGAAAGATTTGTAGATGAAATGGGTAGAAGAGATGTTATATCTAAAGGAATAATAGAGCAAACAGATTCTATAGCATACTTAATTTGGGGACAAGAAGTAGAGTCAGTTGGAAATATGGTAGAAGTTCATAGTAAAGAATATGAAACAATGGAGAAAGACGGGGTAATATTTAAAGCTGATTCAATTGAAGAAGCAGCAGAACATTATGGTATAAGTAAAGAAGCATTAACTGAAACAATAAATAAGTTTAATGGATTTGTTGCAGATGGTAAGGATGCAGATTTTAATAAGGGTGGAACATTAAGAACTATAGCTGAAGGACCATTCTATATACAAAAAGTAACTCCATCAACTCATCATACTATGGGTGGTATTAATATCAATACAAATGCAGAAGTTATAAATAAAGACGGAAAGGTTATTGAAAACCTATATGCAGCAGGAGAAGTCGTAGGAGATATTCATGGAACAAATCGCTTAGGTGGAAATGCTATCACAGATATTGTTGTTTTTGGTAGAATTGCAGGACAAAACGTAGTAAAATAGAATAAGGATTAATTAAGTAATAATAAGGCCTACATATGATTTTTGTAGGCTTTATTTATATGTATTTTGGATGATTAAAGAGTGGTATAAAGGAGTAAGGGAATGAGGAGTCTATATTCTAAAATTATTATGCCAATAGCTACGTTAATAATAATATCGTTAACTTCTATAATGATATTTTCAGTTATCAATATAAACTTATTTATAGTTCCGGATATAAAGCAAACAACAGAGGATTTAATTAGTTCTAAATCTAATGAGATAAGTTATTGGTTAGGCATGAGAATAAGTGAAATGAAGCAATTGGTAAGTGCAATAAATGTAGAAGAAGTAAACGCAGAAGAAATTGAAAAAAATATTAAGATGCTTAGGAATTATCAAATAAGGAATATTGAAAACTATGAATCCTTTGGGATTATAAGTAAGGACGGGGTAAAATATCTAACAAATGGAGATATAATTTCAGTAGATAGTAGGGAGTACTTTAAGAAAATATCAGAAGTAGATAAGGAGTATATAATAACGGACCCTATAATATCAAAATCTAATGAAGTTGAAATAATTTTAATTATAATGAAGATTAGAAATGTTGAAGGTGATGTAGTTGGTTATTTAAGTGGAGCTGTATCTATTGAATATTTAATAGATATTGTAAATAGGGCTAATATATATGATTTTCCAGTAGAATTATATAATAAAAATACTGGCTGTGTATTAGTATCAACTATGGTAAATATTAATGAAAAAATGAACAATTCAAAGTTTACGAAATTTGAATCAAATATAGATAATGAGTCAAGTTGGTCAATTAAAATGATGGTGCCAGATAGATTTATTAATAGAAAGATTAAGGAAACTGCTATTTTTACAATATTATTAGGAATCAGTATACTTTTATTAACTATATATATATTAACTAAATATGTTAAGTCAATTACTAGGCCTATTGAAGAATTAAAGGCTAAGATGAATTTTAATGATATTAAGAAATTAAGTAAGATTAATCCGGATGATAAGATAGTAGAACTAAATAGCTTAGGGATTACTTATAACTCCATGATTGAAAATATTGAAACATTAATTAAGAAGTTAGAGATTGAAGAAAGGTTAAAAAAGGAAGCTGAGTATAAAGCACTATATAGTCAAATTAAACCACATTTTCTTTACAATACTTTAGAAACTATTCAAGCAATGGCAATTTCAGATGATAACGACGAGGTAGAAACAGCTATTGGAAATTTAGCAACATTATTTAGAATTGGACTAAGTAGTGACAAAAGTTTTATAAAGATAGAGGATGAATTAAAACATCTTACTAGTTATGTAAATATTCAGTTGCTAAGATATGGTGATAAATTTACTTTTAAATTAAATTGTGATAATATCAATAAAAAATCAAAGTTTATGAAATTTACTTTACAGCCATTGGTGGAAAATGCTATATATCACGGAGTAAAGTTGATGGATAAAATAGGTCATATAAATGTGGATATATACTGCTTGAATAATAATTATATAATTAAGATAATTAATACTTCTGATAAAATTGATAAAAATAAAATCAATAAAGTAAATGAATTACTAAAAAATGATTATAAAAAAGAAAATGAAGAAGGTTATGGACTTTATAATGTAAACCAAAGGCTTAAATTGAACTTTGGAGAGAAGTATGGAGTTAGGCTTGAAATAAACAAAAGTAAGGTTATAGCTGTTGTAACTCATCCTATTTTAGAGGAGGTACAAGATGTATAATGTTTTAATTGTAGATGACGAGGAAAGAATAAGAATAGGTATAAAAAAGAGACTGATTAGATTTGAGTTACCAATTGGAACTATCTATGAAGGGGAGAATGGGATAGAAGCACTTGAAAAACTAAAGAATTATAAAATAGATATTGCACTGGTAGATATAAATATTCCGTTTTTAAGTGGACTTGATTTTATTAAGAAAGGTAAAATGCTTTCAAAAGATACTATTTTTATTATAGTAAGTGGATATGATAATTTCTCTTATGCAAGACAAGCTATAGAGTATGGCGTCTTTAGGTATATTTTAAAGCCAATAGAAAAAGAAGAATTATATAATGTTTTACAAGCAGCGATAGACTTAAAGAATACTTTTTTAAGTAGAGAGATAGAAGATAAAAATCCATTAATAAATAAAATTTTAGAAGAATTAAAAAGTAATTATTCTAATTGTGCTTATTCATTAAGTGATCTTGCTGTAACTGTTGGATTGAGTGAGAGTTATATTAGTAAAGTCTTAAAAAAGGAAACTGGAATGAGCTTTAATGAATATCTTACTAGTATCAGAATAAATAAAGCAAATGAGATATTACTAGGAGAAGGAAAATTAACAACAATTAATGAGGTTGCAAGTAGAGTTGGATATAGTAACCAACATTATTTTAGCCAAGTATTTAAAAAGCATACTGGAAAATCACCATCTAAATTAATATGACATAATATTTAAATTTATTTTTTAAATTAAAAGAGTAAATTATAAGATAATATATAACCATGTTAAATATTAACTTATATAGGAAATATGTTATAATACTTATGGAAGAAGGAGGTTTATATATGGGGATATTCAAAAATTTATTTGGCATAAGAGATATAAAATCACCAGAATTTTATAAGGATTTTAAAGAAGAAAATAAAGATTTAAGTGACTTATTAGATTTAAAGGATAAGGTTAAGTCTAATAAGATTAAATATATAGAAAGAGATATAGAATTTTTAAAGGATATAATAGAAGGTGAGAAGAATGTATATTCAAAATTAAAGAATTCTTCTGCACCTATGATATGCTTACATGACATAAAGATAAAATATGGAGACTATATAGCTCAGTTAGATTTTATATTAATTACTACTAAGTTTATTATGATATTAGAGACTAAAACGCTTAATGGTGATATATCTATAAATGAAGAAGGGGATTTTGTAAGATACATAAAAAGCAAAGATGGTAAGATTATAGATATAGAAGATGTAGATAGTCCTATAGCTCAAAATGATAGAAATGTAAGAGTAGTTAGAGAGGTTTTAATTGAAGAGAAGTTAATAAAGACATTGCCTATTCTTTCAGCAGTTATTATAGCAAATGAAAAAACTACAGTTAATAGGAGTAAGGCTAAAAAGAAAATAAAATATGAGATATTTGCTTATGATGAGTTAACAGAACTTATAAATAGAAAATTAAGTTGTTATAGCAAAGATAAGAAAATGTTTGATGATCAGATGAAGAAAATAGCTGAATATTTTATCTCAAATAACAAAGAGATACAATATGATTACTATAAAAAGTATGATTTAAATGAATTAGATTTTATTGAAGAAAAGTTAGAAGAAAAGTCTATTATTGAACATGTTAAAGAAGTAGAAGAGATTGAGAGTATAGACTCTGAAGCTTTAAATAAAGTAAAATCCTATGAAGAATTAATAGTAGACTTTGAAAAGTATAGAGAGAATAAATCTAAGGAAGAAAATATTAGACCGTATTTTATATACAATGATGATATGATAAATGAAATAATAGAGTTAAATCCTAGCGACAAGAAAGAACTTATTCAAATAAAAGGATTTGGGCCTACTAAGATAGATAAGTATGGGCAAGATATAATAGATATACTTAGAGGATATACTATATTTAAAAAATAATAAAATCATATTAATAGATGTTTTTTTATATAAAAAGTTGATGAAATGGATAAGATAAATTAGATAATACATTTAATTTATAATAACAGGAGGTATTACTATGAAGAATAAAAAAACTAGTAATAGTAAGGTCAACACTGATCCATCATCTTCAAACTATGCTCAAGATGTAAGAAATAAAGCTCTTGAAAATACTCCTTTTGGAGAAGATGAACCATCAACAAAGACAGATTATAAATAGTAAGTATTATTAGTGAGGAGGCTGTATTTTTAGGGTTGAACTTTAAGATACAGTCTCTTTTATTATTACATGTACTTATAGCAAGTGTTATAAGTACATTTTTTATTGTTATAGATATTTAGTTTTGATAAACTAAAATAGGTACTACTTTTGTTAAGAGAATTATGAAAGGGTTTGATTTAGAGAATGCATGAAGTATTAGCAAAGAAAATATTATCTGCATCTAATGGAATGAATATATATAGGGGATGTACCCATGGGTGTATTTATTGTGATTCAAGAAGTGTTTGTTATAGTATGGATCATATTTTTGAAGATATAGAAGTAAAAAAGAATGCTCCAGAGCTATTAGAAGATGCACTTAAAAGAAAAAGAAATAAGTGTATGATTGGAACAGGAGCTATGACAGATCCATATATTCATTTAGATAGTGATCTTAAAAATACTAGAAGGTGCTTGGAGATAATTGATAAGTATGGCTGTGGATTATCTATTCAGACTAAATCCAATAGAATACTTAGAGATTTAGATTTATTAAAAAGCATTAATAATAAATCTAAGTGCGTTGTACAAATGACTATGACAACCTTTGATGAGAAATTGTGTAAAATAATAGAACCAAATGTATCAACTACGAAAGAAAGATTTGAAGTTTTAAAAGTAATGAGAGATAATGGGATACCTACAGTAGTATGGATGACTCCTATTTTACCATATATTAATGATACTGAAGAAAATATAAGAGGAATATTAGATTACTGCCTTGAAGCAGAGGTTAAAGGTATTTTAACCTTTGGAGTAGGACTTACTTTAAGGTCTGGAAGCAGGGAATATTTTTATAAAAATTTAGATAGACATTTTAAAGGGCTGAAAGAAAAATATATAAAAAATTATGGAAACAGCTATGAAATAGGAAGTCCTAACAGTAAGAGATTGATGGCGATGATTAAGGAAACTTGTGAAAAGAATAATATTATTTATGAGACAGAAAAAGTATTTCAGTATTTGAGAACTTTTGAAGAAAAGCCTAAAGATATTCAAATAAGTTTTGATATATAATAAGAGATAGAAATTAGAAAGGTTGGAATAAAGATGATAAGACCAATTATGAAAGATGCATTATTCTTAGCGCAGAAGTCTGAACCTGCCACTAAAGAAGATATAGCAGTTGTAGATGATTTAATAGATACATTAAGATCAAACTTAGAGTATTGTGTTGGTATGGCTGCAAATATGATAGGAGTTAAAAAGCGTATTTTAGTATTTAGTATAGGAAATATTATAGTTCCTATGATTAATCCTGTTATATTAAAGAAGGAAAAATGCTATGAAACAGAAGAGAGCTGTTTATCTTTAACAGGTTTTAGAAAAACAAAGAGATATGAAAGTATAGAAGTAGAGTATCTCGATAGAGATTTTAATAAGCATAATCAAGTATTTACTGGATTTACTGCACAAATTATTCAACATGAAGTAGATCATTTTGAAGGTATAATAATATAAGATATATAAGTAAAATTATTAATAATTTAATTGATTTATGTGCCTTCAGTAGATATTTAACTATAATACTGAGGGCATAATCTATTTGTATATGACTTGGAATATTTTAATCCAGGGTATTTTTAAAAATAATCTACCATAGAATGACATGTTGGTATAATATAGTAATAGATAAATTAGTTAGGATATAAAAAGGGGGATAGGTAATATGAGAATAGATAGGGCTAAAGCTTTGAAAGCTTTTGATGACTATGTAAAAAAGTATGATATAAAAGATGAGAAAATAAGGTTAAAGATTGAACATACATATCGTGTATGTGAATTATGTGAAAAAATAGCTTTAAGTTTAAAGTTAAATAAGAGTGAAATTGATATAGCTTGGCTTACAGGGCTTCTTCATGATGTAGGAAGATTTGAGCAGGTAAAGAGATACGGAACATTTAATGACTCTAAGTCTATAGATCATGCAGAATTAAGTAGTGAAATTCTATTTAAGGATGGGAATATAAGAGATTTCATTTATGACAAATCTGAAGATGATTTAATAAAGATTGTTATTGAAAGTCATAATAAACATAGAATACCAGAAAATATTTCAGAGCGTTATAAAACCTTTTGTAATATATTAAGAGATGCGGATAAAGTAGATATATTTAAAGTTAATGTTATTGTTCCAACGGAGGAAATCTATAATGTTACAAAAGAAGAGATTTATACAACAAAAGTAACAGAAGAAGTTTTAGAAAATTTTAAAAGAAGAGATACAATATTAAGAAGCTTAAAAAAGACTGCTGTTGATAATGTGGTTGGTCATATTTCTCTTTTATTTGGACTTGTATATGATGAAAGTATAAAGCTTGTAGAAGAGCAAGGCTATTTAAAGAAAATTCTTGAGTTTAAATCAGAGAATGAGAGAACTAATAAGCAATTTGATGAGATGAGAGAAGTTGTAAGAGAATATATAGAAGAAATAGAATACTAATAATAAAAAAAAAGCATTTATGACTTAGGTTGTAGGTGCATTTTTATTTTAATAGAATTTTAAATTTAAAAATAATGTTAAATAAAAAATTATACAAAAGTTAACAGAAAAGTTATTAAACATTTACATTAAGGTGCGAATAACAATATATGCAATGTTCTGAGCAATATTTACCTATTAATATTAGAAGAAGCAATATATAATAAAGTTGAATTTGTTAATAATTAAACAATTAGGGGGACGAAAAAAATGAAGAAAAAATTAATAGCTACTTTAACTGCGCTTACACTTGTTTTAGGGTTAACTTCATGCGCAACAGAAACAAAGGATCAAGGAGTGACAACTAAAACTCCGGTAGTTGAAACATTTGCTGCTGAATATGAAATGAAAGGTACTACATCAGCTGGTAAGCCTAAAAATGATACTTTTATCTTTGAAGGAACTACTGAAGATGGTGTTATTACTGAGTTAAACTTTGATATTATTCGTAACAAAGGTACAGAAGGAGAATATTCTAAAAAAGATATAATGGGATACCAAATGAATGTTTCAGATGTACAAATTGAAAAAGTAGGAGAAGATTATAAATTAACTAAGCTATCAGCAGCTGGTTATGATGATGCTTTCGAAGGTGGACAATATATGGTAACAGCATCTGCTGATGTTATTACAGATACAACTACATTTAAAGATTTAACTTTTATAAATTTAGCTACACAAGCTGAGTTAGAATTTGATAAAGCTATTGCAGCTTATAAATATGTTGCAGTTGAAGCTGGCATTGAAGATTTAAATGAAGAAACTTTAGTTAAAGATATAATAAGTAAACATGAATTATATAAAGATGGTTCTTTTGTAGAAGGAGTTAATAGAATTTCTTTCGCTGGATATAATGGAGGAAGAAGTTATGGTGAGCAAATTGATGCTATAGCTACACATATATTAAATGAGAAAATGACATTAGAAGAAGTTTATGAGATGTTCAAAACAGTTAATCAAATGGATCAACCAATTGCAGATAGAGATGTAGTCTCTGGTGCGACAATTTCATTTGTTGGTGACTTCCAAAGAATGGTATATGTTGCTATTAACGGAGAATTATTTGAAGGTGTTGTAACTCATACTATAACTGATGGAAATACGAAAGTAGAAGTAGTTACTCAAGGTTATGGTGGAGAAGTTGAAACTCATGTTACTTTTGATGGCGAAGGTAAGATTACTGAAATAGCTATTAGAGACGCTCAAGAAACACCAGAAATAGGTGGAGTATTAACAGCTGAAAACTCAGAATTTATCAATTCACTAATTGAAGGACAAGATAAAATTGATGATGTTGAAGTTGTATCAGGTGCTACAAAAACATCTGAAGCTTTAGTTAAAGCAGTTAAGCTTGCTACTGAATATTATAAAGGTTTATAATGTAAATAAAAAATAACTCCCTAATATAGGGGGTTATTTTTTGTTCAGAAATTTATTTTTTAAAGTTAATTGAGAATTACACTATTAAAATATAATTGATAAAAAACTATAAAACATAAGTAAAGAGTAGTGCATAAATTAAAAAAATATTAGCAAAAATAGGACTATATGTGTCCGAATTTAGCGTTAATATGAATGAAGAACGAAAATTTTAATAAATTATGAGGTGTAATATGAATAACTTTATAAAACAAGCAGAAGAAATAAAAGATGAATTAATAAATTACAGAAGAACAATACATAATAATCCGGAGGTTGGAGCTGTATTACCAGAAACTAAAGCTTATATAATGAATAAGTTAAAAGAATTTGGATATGATCCTACAGAGATTTGTGAAAGTGGTATAGTAGCCACTATTAAAGGTAATAAGCCGGGAAAAACATTTTTATTAAGAGCTGATATGGATGCGTTACCAATGGCTGAAGCCACTGAATGTGATTTTAAGTCAAGTAATGGATGTATGCATTCTTGTGGACATGACATGCATAGTGCGATGCTTTTAGGTGCAGCTAAATTGCTTAAACAAAATCAAGATAAAATTGAGGGTACTGTCAAATTGGTATTTCAGCCAGATGAAGAAGGATTTACTGGCGCTAAAAAGATGATTAGAGCAGGAGTGCTTGAAAATCCTAAAGTGGATGCAGCTATGGCTATGCATGTTCATTCAGGAACACCTTCAAATATTGTATTATATGGTTTAGGAACGAGTATAGCTGGGTGTAATAGATTTAGAATAGTTGTAAAAGGAAATGGATGTCATGGGGCTATGCCAGAAACAGGAGTTGACCCTATTAATATAGCAGCTCATATATATATATCTTTACAAGAAATAATAAGTAGAGAAATATCTGCAACTAAACCAGCCGTATTGACAATTGGTAAATTTTCAGGAGGAGATGCACCAAACATAATTCCAGGAGAAGTTATTATGGAAGGAACAATAAGAAGCTTAGATAAAGAGTTAGGTGAATTCATATTTAACAGGATGAATGAAATAGTAACAGCTACAGCAAAAATGTTTAGAGGAGATGCTGAATTAATAGAATTATCTTCAGTACCACCATTAACTAATAATGAAGATTTAGCTAATGAACTTGGAGCTTATGTAAAAGAGTTAATAGGTGAAAAAGCTGTTGTTGCATTCCAAGGAGGAGGTATGGGATCAGAAGATTTTGCATCGTATTCGTATGAAGTACCTAGCGTTTACTTTATGTTAGGTGCAGGTACAAAACAAGAGAATCCATTATATGGAGAACCAATGCATAATGAGAAGGTTGTATTTAATGAGGATATATTAGTTACAGGGGCAGCTATGCATACATATTGTGCAATTAAGTGGTTACAAAATAATAAATAAATGTAGATGAGAGGAGAGCAAGATGAGATTATTAGAAATACTATTTTATTTATTAAAAAGTAATTCTAAAACTACAGTTAAACAATTAGCATATATATTTAATGTGTCACCCAAAACTATACAAAGAGACTTAGATAAACTATCTGTTTTAGGTATTCCTATAATCTCATATAGGGGAGTTAATGGTGGAATAGAATTAGATAAAAACTATATAATAGCCAAATATGTTTTAACAGAAAGCGATTATAAAGATTTAATACTATCATTATATATATCTGAACATATAATAGAAAGTTTGAAAAAATCAGATCTTATTAATAAATTTAAGCTTGTTAATCATAATAGGTGTACAGAGATATTAGATAGTCTAGAGAAAAGACTTATAGTAGATTTAGATGATCAAAGGACAATTATTAATAATGATATTTGTAAAATTATTAATAATTCCTTAGATAATAAAACTTATGTTAAGTTGGAGAGTGAAGGAAAAGTAATAGAGTTATTTCCAATTTCCTATGTATTAAAAAAGGAAGGGTTATATTTATATTGCTATGATGGAGAATATAAATTAATTTTAATAGATAACATATCTAATGTAACAAATTGTGAAAAAGTTTATGAAGGAAAAATAATTCCATACAAGGATAATAAGGATAAAAAGATTATCTAATTATAATAAAACTATAAAAGCTAGGTTGATTATGAACTTCCCTATCAAGTAGACAGTGAGCAATTAATTACAAGTCTAGCTTTTATAGTTTTTATAGAAGAGTTTTTAAACTATGTATTATTAAATGAAGTTAACAGCTTAATATTTAAAACCATAAGTAGATGTTTTTGTAGCAGATAAGGCTTCATTTACATTAGATAATGTATTTTGTAAAAGTTGTTTATTGTCATTATCTTCTACTATATCAATAGCTTCATAAAGTAATGATTGAGCATAAATAACATCATTAAGGGCAGCTTTTAATTCTTCCTTAGCACTAGGTTTATGTCCCATAATAAATCCTCCTTAATCTTTAAAATGAAGAAGTGTATATTGAGCTGAATCTAAAGCACTTCCTACAGCTTTTAATGCTGCATGTATTTCAATCCTATTATGAGTTCCTTCAGCGTGTATATAAGCAGAATTTAAGTGAGTTTCACAACAACATAGCTCATCTATGGCTTCTTTTAAGTTATCTTTAGCGTTATAAGGCATATTTCACACCACCTTTTAAAAGATTATAAATATATCTTATGTAAAAATAAGAAAAAGATTTTAGTGAAAAGTTTTTAATAAAGGTAGTGTAAGGAAACTATGTAAGTATTAAATATCTCTTAGAAATAAATTTATATTTTTATGTAAAAAAATATAAAAAATAAATATTACATTTAAATAAAAATTTATGATATACTTTTTATAAGTCAATGCGTTGTACCTACGGTTATACTACTTGCCGTAAAGTACAACGCATTTTTATTTTAAGAGATGGAGATGGTATAAATGAATATTGATGATAATAAGTTAAAGGCTTTAGATAATGTAATGAGTCAAATAGAAAAACAGTTCGGAAAAGGAGCTGTTATTAAGCTTGGAAGTGAATCTACTATGGAGGTTGAGGCAATTTCAACAGGTTCATTATCTTTAGATATTGCTTTAGGAATAGGAGGAGTTCCAAAGGGGAGAATAATAGAAATTTATGGGCCAGAGTCTTCGGGAAAAACTACTATTGCACTAAGTATAGCAGCACAAGCTCAAAAAAATGGAGGTGCAGCTGCAGTTGTTGATGCTGAGCATGCATTAGATCCTTCATATGCTAAAAAACTAGGCGTTGATACTGATGAGCTTATAGTGAGTCAACCAGATAGAGGAGAAGAGGCATTAGAGATAGCAGAAGCACTTGTAAGAAGTAATGCAATAGATGTAATAATAATTGACTCTGTAGCAGCACTTGTACCTAGAGCAGAAATAGAAGGCGAAATGGGAGCTTCTCATGTAGGATTACAAGCAAGACTTATGTCACAGGCTTTAAGAAAGTTAACTGCAGCAATTAATAAGTCAAAGTGCACAGTGATATTTATAAACCAGTTAAGAGAGAAAATTGGTGTTATGTTTGGTAATCCAGAAACGACAGCAGGTGGAAGAGCACTTAAGTTTTATGCATCTGTAAGGTTAGATATTAGAAGGATTGAGAGTATAAAAAATGGTGATGAGTTCTTAGGAAATAAAGTTAGAGTAAAAGTTATAAAAAATAAAGTTGCAGCACCTTTTAAACAAGCTGAATTTGATATAATGTTCAATGAAGGAATTTCAAAAGAAGGAAATCTAGTAGATGTTGCTGTTAATAATGGAATAATTCAAAAAAGCGGTGCATGGTTCTCTTATAATGATATAAGGCTAGGACAAGGAAGAGAAAATGCAAAGAAGTTCTTAAAAGAGAATTCTGCTCTGTCATTAGAAATAGAAAACTTAATAAGAGAGAAGAATAATATGCCACTAATAAGTGTAAGTTCTGCTGAAAGTAAAAAATAATGCATATTATAGGATAGTAGTGATAAAAAAAGTAAAAGTTGAGGATTGATATATTACCTCAATCCGAATAAATAAAAAATTAAAAATATGAATGGAAATATAAAAGTTACATCGTAATGTAATAAAATAGGAAATACCTTATTTACTAAATATAAGTGCACTTATAGCTAAAGTTATAGGTGCATTTGTATTTGGAGAAATATAGACTTGTGAAAAATTTAAAAAGTAAAAGTTTTACGGACTTAGTAATTCCAATTGTAAAGGGTATCAAATATAATGAAATTGTAAAAATGATATTGAGGAGTGAGAATAATGTATAACAAATTTTTAGAATTATTAGAAAGGTATCTTTCACCAATAGCTGCTAAAGTATCAGCAAATCATGTATTGATGGCAATAAAAGATGCTTTTATATTAAGTATGCCTTTTACAGTAGTCGGTTCATTAACTGGACTTGTTAAATCTCAAGGAGATTATTGGTTTGCTCAATGGGGAGTTTCGCTAGATGGATTTTTAGGAAAGTTACTAAGTATATTTGGAAATATAAATACAGTTGCCATGGGGTTAGTTGGAATAATTATCGTTGTGGCATCATCATACTATTATGCTAGTCATTTAAAGCTGAACAATGATAAAGTAAATCCTATAATAACATCATTAGTTGCACTTGTAACGTATTTTGTAACAATACCAGATAAAATTACTGTTGGAACAGAAGTAGTTTCAGCATATACTATAAACTTTTTCAACTATGAAGGAATGTTTACGGGATTAATAATAGGTTTATTAACAGCTTACATATATTCAAAATTAATAAAATCAAAGTTTACAATTAAATTACCTGATTCAGTACCACCAATGATTATGAACTCATTTATGGCAATAGTACCATTCTTTGTAGTGCTATTATTATTCTCAACATTAAGAGTAGTAGTAGAAACTTTAGGATTCGAATCATTACAAAGGCTTGTAGCAGACACAATTGTAGCACCGCTATCAGGGGTTGGGACAGGCTTACCAGCAGTAATTATCGTAATAATTATAATGCAATTACTTTGGTTCTTTGGAATTCATGGATTCTCAATCATGTGGGGATTAATATCAGTATTATGGATGCCAATATTTATGGAACATATAGATATATACTTAAAAACAGGAAGCTTTGAATCAATAACTCAGGTAGCACCAAACACATTAAGTAATGTTTATGCAATGATAGGTGGATCAGGTTCAACACTAGCACTTGTTGTACTAATATTAATAGTGGCACCAAAGAGTTCAGCTGAAAGAGCAGTTGGAAAGGTTTCTTTAATACCAGGATGCTTTGGAATAAATGAGCCATTAACATTTGGATTACCAATAGTTTTAAATCCTATAATGTTTATACCTTTTGTATTTGTACCAGTAATAAATGCAATTATAGCTTATTTTGCAATTAATTCAGGACTTGTTACTCCATTAGTTGTATTAAACTCCGGAGCAGAACCAGTATTCTTAAATGTCTTAGTTTTAGCAGCATTTAAGTGGTCACCAGTAATTTTATATGCACTATTATTCGTATTAGATATGGTATTATATGCACCATTCTTAAAGTTACAACTTAAACAAAATAGTGCAAATCAAGAGACTGAAATGTCATTTTAATGTAAAGAGGACTAAGAGAATAAATACTCTTAGTCCTAAAATTATAGCAATAGAAGGTGAAGAAAATGAAAAATATACACTATATTAATCATACACATTGGGACAGAGAATGGCTAAGATCATCAGATACATATAGGATAAGAGCTGTATATATGTTTGATATGCTTATAGAAATATTAGAAAAAAACAGTGAATATAAGTACTTTACATATGATGGGCAAACTGCTGTTGTAGAGGATTATCTACAAATAAGACCTGAGAATAGAGAAAAAATAAGTAAGTTTGTTAAAGAAGGAAGAATATTTATAGGGCCTTGGTATACTCAACCTGATTTAGCTTTAGTTAGTGGGGAGTCATTACTTAGAAATTTAATTATTGGAAGTAACATTGCAGAGAATATGGGACATTGTATGGAGTGTGGATGGATACCAGATGCATTTGGACAAATTCAATCAACTCCACAAATTTTTAAAGAGTTAGGTATGAAATCACTTTTCGTTTGGAGAGGTTTCAACTATGAGTATACAGATGACTCGGTATTTTTATGGGAAGCACCAAATGGAGACAATATTTTAACTATACATTTTCCGCTTGGTTATGGATATTATAGATACCTACCAACAGATAAAGAGAATGCATATAAAGATATTATGGGATTTGTAGAGAGAGTTGAAAATAGATTTACAGATGGTGAAATATTATTAATGGGTGGAAGTGACCATACAAGGCCACAAGAAAGTATAGCAAAAACTATTAGTGAGCTTGAAGATATGGTTGGAAAAGATGGTTATACGATAAAACAATCAAACCCAGAGATATTCTCAAAAGAAGTTAAGAAAAAGCTTGAAGCTTCAAATAGAAAGCTTGAAGTATTTAAAGGTGAGGCAAAATCAGCTGCACTTGGAAGAATACATGCAGGTATAACTTCAACAAGAATGGATATTAAAAATGAAATGAAAAAATATGAGGTAATATTACCACTTGTAGTAGAACCAATGTCAATAATTAGTAGTACAATTGGCGGGAAATATGACCAATCAATAGCTAATTATTATTGGAAGACGATTTTTAAGAATCAGTTCCATGATTCAATATACTCATCTTCACCAGATTCTATAAATGAAACAGTTAAAAATAGGTTACTAAATTTAAGACATGGACTTAATGAACTTATGTGGTTAAATTTAAGAAGTTTAAAGGATAAGCTTGATTTTACAGCATTTAAAGAAAATGAAGAGGCTGTTGTATTATTTAATACACTTCCTTATAAGAGAGAAGATTTAGTATTATTAAATTTTATATGTAAGGATAAAGAATTTACATTAAAAGATGAAAATGATAATATAATTCCATTTGTTAAGGTAGAGCATATGGAAAAAATTAATACAGAAATTGAGCATTATAATGGAACTGACAATTATCATGATGCTGGTGAAATTCTTGAGGGTACAAAGTTTAATGTACAGGTAAAAATTAAGGGAGATATATTACCTAAAATGGGATATAAGGTAATTAAAGTTTGCTATGGAGAAAAGTTTGAGGAAGAAGTTTGTGGAACTGTTAAATTAATTGACGAAAGAACTTTTGAAAATAAGTTCATAAAAGTAAAAATTAATGATAACGGAACATTAAATGTTTTAAATAAAGAAAATAACGTTAGCTACGAAAATGTTCATTACTTTGAAGAAAAAGGTGATGATGGAGATGAATATAATTTCTCACCACCAGTAGTTGATAAGGTAATTACAACAAAAGAATTAACCCCATCTATTGAATTAATAGAAAATACAAGTTATGAGGTTAAGTTTAAGATTACATTTAATATTGAAACACCTTTAGAATGTATAGAACATAAAAGAACAGAGGAAATGGTTAACTCTACAATAAGTACTGAGGTTTCTTTAAAGGATAATTCAAAAAGAGTTGATTTTAGAACAACAATAGATAATAAGGCAAAGGATCATATTGTTAAGGCAATATTTGAGGATGTTGAGTGTAGTAAAGAAAGTCTTGCACAAGATCATTTTGGAACTATAGTTAGAAATAATGAAATCTTAGAGCAAGTTGGTCTTAAGAATGGGGCAACAGAGGAAGAACTTCCGATTTATCCAATGCAAAGATTTGTTAAGCTTAATAACACAAAAAATACATTTGCTGTACTTAGCAAGGGACCTTGTGAATATATGATTTACAACAATAAGGAGATCGCACTAACATTATTTAGAAGTGTTGGTAAGCTTGGAAAAGCTGATCTTTTAATAAGACCAGGAAGAAGTTCAGGATATAGATTAGATGCTCCATCATCTCAACTTTTAAAGGAATTAACTTTTGAGTATTCATTATTTATAGGAGAAAGTGAAAATATTGGGCAGCTATTCAGAGAAGCTAATATGCTTAATGTTCCTGTACCATCAAGACAGTTAAATATATTTAAAAGAGAAAAACATGAGGATAGGCCTTGGGAAAATTCAATATTAGAATTACCTGAAAATGTGGAATTGACTGCATTTAAGAGAGCTGAAAACAAAGATGGATATGTTCTAAGGATTTTAAACCCTGGCAAAGAAGAGCTTCACAATGTTAATATTAAAGTTAACTTTGGAGAAGGAAAAGCATATTTAAGCTCATTAAGGGAAAAAGCAGGAGATATTTTAGCTATGGATAATGGAATTATTACTATTCCATATATTAATAAAGAAAGTTTTGTAACTATAATAATAAAATAAGTTGGGATTATTATTTATAAATGTTAAAGTTAAGTATTTTTCTTATATTAAATTTTGTATAATGTTAGTATCGTATATTGTCGAAAGCTTTGATTTATAGGGAGTAGTGATTAATTTATGAGCTTATTAAAGATGTATCAAGAAAATGAGGAATACTTAACTAAAACTGAAAAACTATGCTTTGAAAATTTACTAAAAAATATTGATATAAAAACAGATATAACAATACAAAAAATTGCGGATGAAACAAGCGTATCAACAACAACGATATTCCGTATGATTAAGAATTTGGGATATGAATCCTTTAGAGATTTTAGATATGATTTACTATACTTAAAGCGAGAAAAGTTTCCTAATAGATATGATGATAAAAAGGATGCTTTAAGTACTATTTCTGAAAGCCTTGCAGAAACAGAGAAACTTTTAAGGGAGAGTAATATAGATCCAATAGTTGATAAGATAATTAATGCCAAAAGAGTTATGGTTTGCGGAAGTGGAATGAATAATTATATTGGTGGAATTTTAGAGGTGAAATTGAATTTATGCAATATTGATACTAAATATAGGGAAGATAGTTGGCTTATGTATTTAGAATCATCCAATCTAACTAAGGATGATGTAGTAATTATCTTATCAAAGACAGGAGAGACAAAATCCTTAATTGATATCGTGAAAAATATAAAATTAAATGGAGTAAGTGTAATTTATATAGGAGAGGTTGGATATTCAACAATAGGTGATTTAGCTGACTATAAGCTTTCAGTTGCAAAGGTTGAAGAAGAAGGAATTGATATGGATTCTAGACTCCAAGAACATTTTGCAGTAAATCTGCTAACTAAAAAGATTACTGATAAAATACAGGCTGGAAAACAGGAGAGTGTGTGAAGTGGAAGAAAATAAAAAGTTAGAGCAAATTAAAAAGAGTGTATATGAAATAGGAAATAGGTTAAGTGACCAATTAGAAGACGAAAAATTAAGAAAAATGTTTTATGATTGCTTCATTAATACAATAGATACTACAGTTGATGTAATGGATGATGATGCTTTTGTTATTACAGGAGATATTCCTGCAATGTGGCTTAGAGATTCTGCTTCACAAATAGAGCATTATCTACCGTTTGTAAATGAATATCCAGTACTAAATGACTTATTTCTAGGACTTATTAATAGATATGTTAAATGTATTAAAATTGACCCTTATGCAAATGCTTTTAATAAGGAAGCTAATGGGCAAAAATGGGACAACGATATTACAGAGGATAGCCCATGGGTTTGGGAAAGAAAATACGAAATAGATTCACTTTGTTATCCAGTAAGATTAATGTATAACTATTGGAGGGAAAGTGGTAATGATAGCTTCTTCGATAAGGATGTCAAGGAAGTTTTAGAAACAGTGATTGCTTTATGGACAGTAGAGCAAATGCATTTTGAAAGATCTAAATATAGATTTACAAGATTAAATTGTCCATACCAAGATACTCTTCACAATAATGGAATGGGAAATCCAGTTTCTTATACAGGAATGACATGGTCAGGGTTTAGACCTAGTGACGATGCATGTACATATGGTTATTTAATTCCTTCAAATATGTTTGCTGTTGTTGTTCTAGGATATATGGAGGAAATTTTTAGTGAGGTATATAAGGATGAAGCTTTAAAATTAAAAGCTAATAACCTTAAAATTGAGATTGAAGAGGGAATAAACAAATTTGGAATTATTCATCATGAAGAATATGGCGATATTTATGCTTATGAGGTTGATGGAAATGGAAACATTAATTTAATGGATGATGCAAATGTACCGAGCCTTCTTGCAATTCCTTATTTAGGATATAGAAATGCTAATGATGAGATTTATCAAAACACAAGAAAGTTTGTTTTAAGTACAAATAATCCTTACTATTACGAGGGAAGTGAAGCTAAGGGGATTGGAAGTCCGCATACTCCTGAGGAATATATATGGCATATAGCTCTTTCTATTCAAGGATTAACTTCACTTGATAAAGAAGAGAAGCTAGATATAGTAAATACGCTTGTTAATACTGATGGTGGTAGGGGACTAATGCATGAAGGATTTAATTGTAATAATTCTAATGAATTTACAAGAGACTGGTTTGCATGGTCAAATTCAATGTTTGCAAAGTTTATATACGACACTTTAATTAAAGCTTAAAGTTTTTAGTAGAGTGAATTAACAATAAATAATAAAAGTTCCTATGATGATGTCATAGGAACTTTTATTATTTATTTGCGGGTTACAGTAAAGAGAGTGAGAGAGAATAAGATTTAATTGAAAAATGTTATCAATTGTATTGACAAAGAATTAACTTATTGGTATTATAATATAAAAATGATATTCATTATCAGTTAAGTAAGTTTTTGAAGGAGATTACCATGGAAGGATTACTAAGTAGAATGTTTTTTTCAAAATCAAAAGGAAAAGACAAGACTATGTCAGCGATAGAAAATTTAAGCCAAGGGAAAGTTAATAAAGAATATATAATTACAGATGTAAAAAGTAATGATGAAGAGATGGAGAAATTTCTATTCTCACTTGGTTGTTATGAAGGTGAGATAGTTACTTTGGTTTCTATTTTAGGAGACACTTATGTAATCAAGATAAAAGATGGAAGATATAGCATAGACAAGCAGTTAGCATCAGCTATAAGCGTGAAAAATATATAAAATAATAGATATGGGGGTAAATTATGAAGATAGCATTAGCTGGAAATCCTAATAGTGGTAAGACTACTTTGTTTAATCTTATTACAGGTAGAAGTGAAAAGGTTGGTAACTGGGCAGGTGTTACCGTAGATAAAAAAGAAGGTACTATAAGAAAATCATTAATGAAAGATGGAGATTCGATAAAAATAATAGACCTTCCAGGGGCATACTCTATGTCTCCATTTACAAGCGAAGAAAATGTAACTAGGGATTTTATAAAAAATGAAAATCCAGATGTTATTATAAATATAGTTGATGGAACAAACTTAAGCAGAAGTTTATTCTTTACAACTCAGTTATTAGAATTAGATATACCAGTTGTAATCGCATTAAACAAAACTGATTTAAATAAAAAGCAAGGAACTAAAATTGATGTAAAAGTTTTAGAAAAGCTTCTAGGATGTTCAATCGTAGAGACGGTATCAATAGCTAATAGCAATAATGGAATAGAAGCTCTTATAAAGAAAGCTATAGAAGTTAAAGGAAATAATCAAAAAGCGCCTTTTAATGGACAAGGTGTTGATTTATCAAATAAAAAAGAAGTAGAAGAAAATGATAAAAAGAGATATGACTTTGTTAAAGGTATAATATCAAAGGTTGAGAAAAGAAGTAAAGATGAAGATAAGATAAAAAGGCAAGATAAGGCTGATAGAATATTAGCTCATAAGTGGCTTGGACTTCCTATATTTGCAGCAGTTATGTGGGCGGTTTTCTCAATATCTCAAACATATTTAGGACCATTATTTGCAGATATTCTTGTTGGAGGCGTTGATCAAATTTATGCCTTTGTAGAGAAATTACTAGGGGATAGCGTATCACCTTTACTAAGCTCAATATTATTAGATGGTATTATTGGTGGAGTAGGAGCTGTTATAGGATTCTTACCATTAATAATGATATTATTCTTCTTAATTGCATTATTAGAAGATAGTGGGTATATGGCTAGAATAGCTGTAATCATGGATAGATTTTTCAAGAAAATAGGATTAAGCGGAAAAAGTATTATTCCAATGATAATTGGTACAGGGTGTGCAATACCAGGGATAATGGCTACTAGAACTATAAAAGATGAGAGACAAAGAAGAACAACAGCAATGTTAACTCCATTTATGCCATGTGGAGCAAAGCTTCCTGTAATTGCTTTATTTGCTGGAGTATTTTTCAACGATGCTGCATGGGTTGGAACGTTAATGTATTTCTTAGGAATATTATTAATAATTATAGGTGCATTAATTGTTGTTAGAATTACAGGCGATAAGAGGTCAAATTCATATTTCATTATGGAACTTCCTCAATATAAAGTTCCAAGTATAAAAAGAGCTACAGTTTCAATGTTTGAAAGAGGAAAAGCTTTCATAGTTAAGGCAGGGACAATTATATTACTTTGTAACACAGTTATACAGATTATGCAAAGCTTCAACTGGCAATTCCAATTAGTTGCAGAAGGTGCAGAGAACACTAGCATATTAGCTACAATAGCTTCACCATTTGCATTTATATTAATACCATTAGGATTTGGAGTGTGGCAATTAGCGGCAGCAGCAATTACTGGATTTATAGCTAAGGAAAATGTTGTAGGAACTTTAGCAGTTGTATATTCAATAACTAACTTTATAGATGTAGAAGAATTAGCCTTAGTATCAGGGGTTTCTGAAGTATCTCAAGTTATGGGACTTACTTCAGTAGCAGCACTTTCATACTTAATGTTTAACTTATTCACACCACCTTGCTTCGCAGCTATTGGAGCAATGAACTCAGAGATGGAAGATAAAAAGTGGTTATGGGGAGGAATAGCCTTCCAATTTGCTACTGGATATACTGTTTCGTTCTTAGTTTATCAAATAGGAACATTAGTAACTACAGGTTCACTTGGAACTGCATTTGTTCCTGGACTTATAGTAGTGGCAGTTATAGCATCTATAATTATATACCTTATGAAAAAGGGTAGTGAAAAGGCTGCTAGTAATGGTGAAAATAAAGGTGCAGCATGGGAAATGTAATTGTATTATTAATAATTATACTTATATTAGGATTATCAATTAGAAAAGTAATTAAAGAGAAGAAAAAAGGTTCTAAGTGCATAGGATGTCCACATAGTAAGGAATGCTCAAAAAATAATGGAAATATAACTATAAAAAAATAAAGTTAAACTAAAGGGCTGTAACAGTAAGTTAATTACTGTCGCAGCCTTTTATTGTTTCGTACGTATAAAAAAAGTAGCTTTTAATAAGCTACTTTAACTGTGGAGCGGGTAGTGGGAATCGAACCCACCTTTCCAGCTTGGAAGGCTGGAGTATTACCGATATACGATACCCGCATATTATGGTGGAAACAACAGGGATCGAACCTGTGACCCTCTGCTTGTAAGGCAGATGCTCTCCCAGCTGAGCTATGCTTCCGTATTTATTATGCTTGTCCTGATTACAATAATTATATTATAATATTCCTCTAAATTAGTCAATAATTTTTATATAAAAACAATAAAAAATTTTAATATATTTTTGTAGTTTTAGATAATATTAATTTAAGATATAATAAGGAAAAGAATAGTAATATCCTAATGCTTATATTAGGAAAGTTATTTAGAGAAGATAAATTGTATTAATAGGGGGAAAGTAATGGCTAAGTTAAGAAAAATGTTAGGCAATATCAATGATGAGGTTATAGTTAAATTAATGAGAGTGATAGAAACACAAAGTAAGGAAACTATATCATTATGGGCAGTCAACTATGTAGAAAAAAATATACTTAATATATATGAAGAAGAAAGTAATGACCAATTAAGGTTAAGAGAAGTAATATCTGCAACAAAGGAATATTTAAGTGGAAATATTAAGCTAAAAGAAATAAAAGAAGCTTTAAGAGAAGTAAAAGCAATTCCCAAGGAAGTAGAAGAAAATCCAGTTGCACAAGCTTCAGCTAGAGCAATTTTAACTGCTTGCGGAACTGTTCAAACACCAACAAATGCGTTAGGGTTTACATTTTATGCAGTGGCAGCTATAGTATATAACCAAGTTGGCTTAAAAGAAAAGATAGAAACTTATGACGAACTTGCAGCTAATGAGTTTGTTAAAGTGTTAGAATCATTACAAGAGGTAGCTGTAGAAAACGAAGTTAATCCAGTTAAGATAAGTTGGAATTGTTAATATATAATAAAACTATTTTTAGTGAAATAATTGAATATGACAATAAGAAAAATAACTATATTGCTATATCTATAGAAGATACAGGGAGTGGTATTACCTGCAATATGTGATTATAAAGCTAATTACATAACTTATAAAGACGGTATCAGTAAAATGGTAAATATAGGTATGGCAGATTACTATAGTGTACAACAAATATATAAGATAGAGAGAATTTATAATAAATAAATTTATTATATTTAAGGGGGAAAGGGTATGGAGAGGTTAATTACAGTTAAAGGAATTGCTAATATAAAAGTTAAACCAGATTTAATAGTTATTACTATGAATTTAGTATCACATAAATATAATTACGATGAAACTATGAAGCTTGCTGCAGAATCAGTAGATGCATTAGAAAGAGCTATAGAAGAAGTAGGTTTTAATAAGAAAGATTTAAAAACTACAAGATTCAATATTACAACAAATTATACAAATTATTATGATGAAAATAATAAGTATAAAAGTAAGTTTGACGGATATAAGGCCGAGCAAGACTTAAAGCTTCAGTTTGATTTAGATATGGAGCTATTATCTAAGGTGCTTACAGCTATTGCTAAGTCAAAGGTAGAGCCAAGATTTAATATAAGATTTTCTGTAAAAGATAAAGATGTAATAAATGAAGAGCTTCTTATTAAAGCAACTGAAAATGCAAGAAGTAAAGCAGAGATTTTAACTAAAGCATCAAGGACTACTCTTGGGAAATTAGTAAACATAGACTATAGTTGGAGTGAGATAAATATTTATTCTAAAACAAATTACGAAATAGAAAATAAAAGTTATGCTATGGAAGAATCATATGCACCAAGTATTGAACCAGATGAAATAAATGTAAGTGATACTATAACTTTTGTTTGGGAGATAAAATAATAGCAAGTATGAAAAACCTCGACAATACACAAATGTATTGTTGAGGTTTTTACTTATTGGCTAATTTTGTAGTAATTTAATAATAGGTTCTAATTCTTCAGATAAAGATTGTGCAAGAAGAAAATCATTATCCCTTAAAGCTAATTCTATTTTTGTCTCAAGTGCTTTTTTCTTTTCTTCATTTTTTAAATAGTGCTTATCAAAATGATTAGCATAAATTATATCTTTGAAATGATTGATGTTTATTTTTCTAATCTTTTTATCTTTAATAAGTAAAACATAATCCATACAGTTTGCTATAGTATAGTAATCATGAGAAACCATTAAAATAGCACCTTTATATCTTTTTATAGCTTTTTCTAAAGCTATTTGTGAATATGTATCTAAATGACTTGTAGGTTCATCAAGAAGTAATAAATCAGCTCCAGTTTCAGAAATTTTAGCTAGCTGAAGTAGATTTTTTTCTCCACCAGATAAAGTTCCTATCTTTTGATTTAGTAATTCTTCATCAAAGTTATAACCTTCTAGATATTCTTTAATATCATCACGGGTTTTAAAACCAATATCAAAGAATTCTTCAAATATTGTATTAGAATAATTTAGCGTTTGACCTTGAAGTTGAGATAAATAACCTATTTTAATATCTTTATCTATTTCTATAGAAGGATCATCGTTTTTAATTATTCTTTGGAATAGTGTAGTTTTACCTGTACCATTTGAACCAACAATGGCTACTTTATCAGTGGATTTAATCTCAAAGTTAATATTTTCTAAAAGTACTTCATCAAAAGCAACATTATAGTCATTAACTTTTAAAACAGTTTTTTCTTCAACTTCATTAGCTGTAACAAAGATTATGTTAGGTTCTTTAATCTCTACAAATGGAGCTTTAATTCTACGCTCTTCTAATCTTTCTTTAATTTTAACCCTAGCTCTTAAAGTTTTTCCTCTAAACTGTTCAGCATTCTCAGTTGCTAGCTCTCTTAATTTATCTATTAATATTTCAGTTCTCTCAATTTCTTCAGTATCAGCAGCAGCAAGCTCTTGTAGCTCGATTTTTGTTTGAAGTAATGAGAAGTTATACTCGATATAGCCTCCATCAAACTCTTGTAGTTCCATATTTTCAAGGTGAATAATTTTATTGAAACAATGATTTAATAGGTATCTATTATGGGTAACAACTAAAGTTGTTCCTTTATGAGAATTAATTAGGTTTTTAAGAGCATTTAGATTTGTAAAGTCTAAAAACACATCAGGCTCATCCATAATAAGTAGGTCTGGACTAGTTAGCATTGCTTTAATTACTTGAATAAGCTTAAACTCTCCACCACTAAGTTCAGATATATTTAGGTATTTATACTTAATTAATTCTATAAGATTTAGTTTCTTATCAATAATGTTTTCGAAATCATCACCATTAATAGCTTCAAATGCATCTAAAGCTTGTTGATATTTTTCAAGTAAAATATCAATATCAGAAGATGTTTCCATTTCAGTACATATAGCAGTTATTTCATTTTGTAATTTTAGAAAATCCTCTGCTAGGTATTCAAAAACTGTGATTTCTTTTGTTTTATCTAATTCTTGGAATTGACGTACATATCCAATTCTACAATTTGGATCAATTTCTAAAGAACCATCATACATATACTTTTCTGGATCCATAATTATATCTATAAGTGTACTTTTTCCACTACCATTTGTTCCGATAAAGGCACAATGCTGGCCATCTTCTAATGTAAAGGAAATATTATTATATAGATTTTTTTGTGGAAATGAGTAGGACAAATTATCAACTTTTATCATGTTAGTACCTCGCTTATCGCTAAAAAAGAGCCTATCAAAATAAGCTCCCTAATATTATTATCTTATGAATTGAAATTTTACGCTTTATTTTTACGTAGTAAAAAATTTTATTGGTTTTAATAAGGAAACTCACTACTCACCTGTGTTCGTAGGAGTAAGTTCAGTTGACTAAATCGAAGATTTAGAACTTCACTTATTGATAGCATAACACCTTTTTTGCATAAGTTCAATCATTTCATATTAAGTAGAAAAAACTGTCATAGTATGCACTTATAACTTATCATATAGGTGTATTTTTATTTATATATAAAGTAGCAAATTATATCGAAAACTTAGATTGAAAAAATTAAAATTAATTACCATAAATATAAAATAATATTACTTTATTTTATTATAAATGTAATAAAAATACTTTTAATAACTTTAAATGGAAGTTAAATACTAAAAATGGAAAATATAAACTTAATAAAAAAAGAGTAAAAAGTTAAGATAAATACTTAAAAAGTGAGGTAAATTTAAGTAATTAAGAATATAGATTTTTACTTATATAGATATTGATGGTAAGGTTTGTGTTGAGACTAGTCTATATTTAAAAGTGTGATAATAATTTAAGGAGTGTAACTAGTGGAAACTATTAGTATTGAGCTAAGTCAAGAGGTATATAGATCCGATGCGGAGAAAATGGTTAATTGGCTTAGCGACAAAGAAATAATTAGCAATTTGAATGAGGATTCTAATGTTACAAGGAATCTAATTAATATGATAAATAGAATAGACATGCCAATATTAACCCATCTATTTAATAATAATTGTAGTTTTTTTACTATTAAAAATATAAACCAAACAGTAGGTTTTTTAAGATTAATTCCTAAAAATAAAGGTGTTGAAATAGTAATTGCAGTTGGAGAAAAGGAATTATGGGGAAGAGGAATAGGCTATAATGCTGTATTAGAAGCTTTAAAGAAAGCTTTTTTTGACTTAAGAACAGATAAGGTAGTTGCAAAAGTAAAAAAAGCAAATAAAAGATCAAGAAATCTTTTTAAAGGAATTGGATTTACGGAAGTTAAAGAATTAGAAAAAGAAGTTGAATATCATATGACAAAAGATGCTTTTTGGAAAATAGCTTCATGAGAATATTTTGATTGTAGGTTAAAAAGAAGAGATAGAAGTAGATATAGAAAAGCTTTTTTTAAATAATATGACAAAATGCACTTAAGGCTTAAGCTTTAGGTGCATTTTTATATTGGGATATATAGGATCTAATAGTTTATTCCAGCAGACTTAATATTTTCTTTATCACTTTGAGAACATGGGGTAACTCCATATGTCATTTTACAATTTGGACATACATCTACAAATGTATTCATTGTAAAATCATAACCACATGAACATGTAATTGTATGTGGAGTATTTAATTTCATATCTGCCTTACCTTTTTCCCTAACTCTATCTACAATAGCCTTCCCATCTTTACTATGTGTACCGCATCCACAAGCCATAATAATATCCTCCTTGAAATTTAAAATATAATATTTATTTTATAGTAAGTTACATATACAGTCTGTAACTATTGTTACGATAATTAAATAAAAAATTCTATATGTACAGTAGGTAAAAGCAAATAGTACGTATGTAGTCGTGGACACAAATAGCAAAGGAGTTATATATGGATCTAAGGTGGTTGCAGAAAGGATGATTAAGAAAGGAAGAGGATAAAGAATTAAATTATACACATATAGTAACGAGCTTGGTAACAAGAGCAGAAATAGCAGCGGGAAAATGAAGAATTTTAAGGAATAACAGAAAGATGGTAACAATTCTTAATAGGAATTGGTAACGAGCGTTAACAAGAATTGAGCTCGTTACCATGCTTGTTACCATAAGAAATGAGAGTATTACTGGGATAAGGGCAGAATGGTAACAAGGTAACAAGAATTATAATATGAAATATAAAATATATGTATAAGAAGAGGTGTTTGTACACGTACACACGCGTAAGAGTTTTGAACGCTTGTTACCATGCTCGTTACCATTCTTGTTACCTTATTAGTAATAATATAGGTATATAATCAGTCAAAATTGTTAATAAGTATTTTATTTATAATCAAGAATAATACAGAATAATTTATGAACATATTACTCTAAATATTTAGTGATATAATTATGATCTATAGAGAAAAGATTATTAATTATGGAGGGAGTAAGATGAATAAATTAAATGTATTAGAAGTTACTTTTGAATTTAATGGAATGATATATAAAATATATACAGTTATATTAAGTGATGATAAAGAAATGATTTTAATTGATTGTGCATGTCCTAATTTTTAGTATTGATAGAAGAATGTGTAACTAAAAATAATATAGATTTAAGTAATTTGACAAAGTTAATCATAACTCATCATGATTTTAATCATATGGGATCAGCAGCTGATTTAAAATTAAAGTATTCAAATATCCAGATATTAGCGTCATTAAAAGATGAAAAATATATTAGTGCAAAAGAAAAGTCTTTAAGACTTCAACAAGCAGAGTCAATATATGATAATTTGACAGAAGAGCGAAAAGATGAAGCACTTAATTTTCATAAATTATTAGAATCAATAGATAATGTAGATATAGATATAACCTTAAACGATGGTGATACATTCGACTGGTGGGGTGGTATAGAGATAATTGAAACACCCAGTCATATGCCAGGACATATATCGATTTATGTAAATGAAAGTAGAACATTGATAGCCGGAGATGCTTTAGTAATAGAGGATAAAAAATTAGCCATTGCAAATCCACAGTATACATTAAATATGAGATAGGCTAAAAAATCTATAAATAAATTACTAAATTATAATATTGATAAAGTCATATGTTATCATGGAGGAATATATCAATCGGAGATAAAGAATTCACTTGAGAAAATTTAATTATTAGTGATAAAGAACTAATAAAATTAGTTTAACTAAATATAAAATGTGTTATAAGAATATTATTAAAAATAGACTACAATCTATTTAACCGTAGGATATAGTCTATTTGAGATTATAACATAATGTATAATATAAATTCACAGTTAAGTTAAAAATATATGAAAATAAATAATCCTGGGTATGATTTTTGTGAATCCACGATAATAACCCACCAAAATCTATATGTTAGATTTTTTATAACTTTCCTTTGATTTAATAGGTATACATACTTAAAAATTGTAATAAAAATCCTTTTAATAACTTTAAGTGGAAATTTAATGCTAAAAATGGAAGATATAACTTGTTAAGTAAAAGAGTCAAAAATTAAGATAAGTACTTAAAAAATAAGTTAAATTTAAATAATTGAGGATATAGCTTTTTACTTATATCCACATTAGTAGTAATATTTATAGAAAGACTAGTCAAGCAATAATTATTAAGACAAATAAAAGATTAAGAAATTTATTTAAAGAAATTGGATTTATGGAAGTTAGAGGGTTAGAAGGAGAAATTGAATATAAAATAACTAAAGAAATGTTTTTTGAATGCTTAAACTACGTAATAATAACAGGTTAAGTGATATCAAATAAGAAATTAGTACCATTGAATGGGAGTGGCGAAAGCCACCTTTTTTATTATATAAAAATAAAAATGATTAATTTCTAAAAGAAAAAATATGTTTTATATTTTTTAAAATTAGCTAAATAAAGAAAAATAATATGCTATAAGCGAACTTGTGAAAATATAGTAATAGGTGTAGAAAAAATAGTTATATAATTACTAAATAACACACTTAGGTATAAATTTAAAAATCTATACCTGAATACTAATATAAATTATATATATAACATTAAAAGGTGTAGGAAAATCTACACTTTTTAATATTATTAAGGAGGATGATTTTTCATGTTTAAGGTTGATGATTATATAATGTACGGTAGGACAGGGGTATGTAAAGTTATAGATATAACTAATGAGAGATTTATAAATGGTGAGGAAAGAAAATATTATGTATTAAGTGGTATTCATAATAATAATAATAATACAATAATAAAAATTCCTTTAGACAATACTAAAATTCCAATGAGAAAGATAATTTCTAAAGGAGATGTGACTTCATTAATAAATGATATGTCTAATATGGAGGCATTATGGATAGATGATGAAAAAAAAAGAAGCAATAAATTTAAAACGATGCTTAAAAGTGGTAAATGTGAGGACTTAATTGAATTAATATCTAATAAAAGGTATTTAAAAAAATTAAATAAAGCAGACAAGGAGATTATAAAAGAAGCAGAAAGATTAGTAAGTGAAGAGTTTGCAATTATTTTAAATATTTCTCCTAAGGAAGTGAATTCATATATATCAAGTAAAAAATCTTAATGAATTATTTTTATACTATATTTTGTTTAAAGATTTAATAAAGTTAAAGAACATAAAAATATAGGCAAAATATTAGAAAACTTAGGATAAGGAAGTTTTGGAAGGCTATGTTTACTTGATATATTCAGCTTAGATAAAATTAATATAAAAATATAATTGTGAGTATAATTTTATAAGAAAAGGTGGATTTTAAAGGTAGCGTATCACCTTCACCATAATATTTTTAGTTTATACAAGGTCATAGTTAGTAACTATGGCTTTTTCTATATCTAGAATTAGACTATAAAGATAACTTCTGATAAAATTTAATTAACAAATATTTCAATTGGGAAGAGGTGTATTTATTGAAACAAGGTTTATACGAACAAGTCATTAACCAAGAAATATTAGACCAATTAAATAGTTTAGAGCAGGATAAATTTATTATAAATAAATCTGATATAGATAAAGAAGAAGCTAAAGCTATACTTTCTCAGTACATAGTGCAGGTTATAAGAAAATCTCTTAATTATATAAGAGATAAGGAAAAAGATGATGGAGCTAAGCTTTTAAAGCAGATTGAAGCTTGTAATGAGATAATTGACATATTAAGTACTGTGTCAAATGAGGAGGATATTAAGAAATATAACATAGATGAAAATGGAAAGATGTTAACGGCTCTTTATTCTAGAGTTAATAATAAGAAAGCTTTATCTGAAAAGAGTGTTGTTAGACCTATAACTCCTTTATCTCAAAGTTCTCTTTTTACTGGAGCATCTTTAGAGCCTAATATGTTAAGTGAGTTAAATAAGGAGATAGTATCTTGTGATTCTATAGATCTACTTGTTTCTTTTGTTAAGTGGAGTGGTATAAGATGTATTATTGAAAGTCTTAGGGAAGCAACGGAAAATGGTAAGAAGCTTAGGATAATAACTACATCTTATATGGGAGCTACTGATTTAAAAGCTATTCAGGAGTTAAGTAAATTACAGAATACAGAGATTAAAATATCTTATGATACAGATAGGACAAGACTCCATGCTAAGGCATATATGTTTAAGAGAGATACTGGGTTTACTACTGCTTATATAGGATCTTCAAATATTTCTAATGTTGCATTAACTTCAGGATTAGAATGGAATATAAAGATTACTGAGCAAGATTCCTTTGATATTATAAAGAAGTTTGAGGCTACCTTTGAAAGCTATTGGAATGATGCAGAGTTTGTATCCTATAGTGGAACAGAGGATGATATAAGAAGGCTTAAGATGTCTTTAAAAAGTGAAAGAATTGATGAAAGAAAAGAGGGAAAGTTTAATTTTACTTTCGATATAAGACCATATTCTTACCAAAAGGAAATATTAGAAAGGCTTCAAGTTGAAAGAAAAATACATAATAAGTATAGAAACTTAGTTATTGCAGCAACTGGTGTTGGAAAAACTGTAATTTCAGCTTTTGATTATAAGAATTTCTGCAAAGAAAATATAGGAAAGTCTAATAAGTTATTGTTTGTTGCTCATCGTGAAGAGATATTAAAGCAAAGTATGGATACCTTTAGATGGATATTAAAAGATAATAACTTTGGTGAGTTGATGGTAGGGGGAAGAGTTCCAGAGAGTTTAGATCATTTATTTGTTTCTATACAAAGTTTAAATAGTAAAGATTTATGTGAAATAACATCTAAAGATTATTATGATTTTATTATAGTAGACGAGTTTCACCATGCAGCAGCTCCGTCTTATCAAAGGCTATTAAGTTATTATGAACCAAAAGTTTTATTAGGATTAACTGCAACTCCTGAAAGAGGAGATGGTAAAGATGTATTTAATTATTTTGAAGATAGGATTTCAGCAGAAATAAGATTGCCAGAAGCTATAGACAGAAAGCTTTTAAGTCCATTTCAATATTTTTGTGTTACAGATACAGTTGACTTAAGTAAGCTTAAGTGGAGTAGAAAAGGATATGAAATAAGAGAATTAGATAATCTTTATACTAATAATGATATGAGATCAAATATGATTATAACAAGTATAAATAAGTATGTTACAGATATAAACTCTGTTATTGGATTAGGGTTCTGTGCTGGTGTTGAACATGCTATTTACATGGCTAATTATTTTAATAATAATGGGATTTCATCAATTGCTCTTCATGGTAAAAGTTCTGATGAAGAAAGAAATGATGCTAAGAGAAAGCTTGTAAATGGTGAGATAAAATTTATATTTGTTGTGGATCTTTATAATGAAGGTGTTGATATTCCAGAAGTTAATACAATTCTTTTCTTAAGACCTACAGAAAGTTTAACTGTATTCTTACAACAGTTAGGAAGAGGGCTTAGATTAAGTGAAAATAAAGAATGTCTAACAGTTTTAGACTTCGTAGGTCAAGCTCATAAGAATTATAACTTTGAAGAAAAGTTTAGGGCTCTTATAGGAAGAACAAGTAATTCAATTAAGAATTATATAGAAAATGGATTTTTAACTTTACCTAAAGGATGCTATATTCAATTAGAAAAACAAGCTAAAGAATATATTTTAAGAAATATTAAATCAGCATCTAATACTAAGAATAATTTAATTAGTAAGTTAAAAACATTCCAAGGAGATACTGGTCTGGAATTAACATTAGAAAACTTCTTAGCATATAACCATCTATCTTTGACAGATTTCTATGGTAAAAAAGGAGATAGAAGCTTTGCAAGATTATCTGTATTAGCTGGAGTAAGAGAAGAATTTAATGATGTAGCCGAAAATGAAATCACTAAGAAATTAAAAAATATACTTTTGGTAAACTCAAGAAGATTTATTGAATTTATTAGAAGAATAATAAAAGATTATAACGATATTTCAGATGTAGACTTTAATGAGGAAGAGAGATTAATGCTAAATATGATATATTATACGTTCTATAATAATGCTCCTAATAAAGAAGGATTGTTATCATTAAGAGAGGGGATTAATAAACTTCTTAATAATAAAGTTATGATGGAAGAAGTATGTGAAATATTAAATTACAATTATAATCATATTGATTTTGTAGATAAAGAAATAGATTTAGGATTTATTTGTCCTTTGGATTTACACTGCGACTATTCGAGAGATGCAATTATGGCTGCTTTGGGATACTTTAATGAAGATAAAAAACCAGCCTTTAGAGAAGGTGTTAAGTATTTTGAAGATAAGAAATTAGATATATTCTTCATTACTTTAAATAAATCAGATAAAGACTTTTCTCCATCAACATTATACGAGGATTATGCTATTAACGAAAAGTTATTCCATTGGCAAAGTCAAAGTACTACATCAGTAGAGAGTACAACAGGACAAAGATATATAAAATATTTATCTCAAGGAAATAAGGTTGCTTTATTTGTAAGAGAGTATAAAAATAAAGATGGTATAACATATCCATATACTTATCTTGGAACTTGTGAGTATAGGAGTCATACTGGAAGCAAACCTATAAGCTTTGTATGGGAGCTTCATGAGGAGATTCCACCAAGCATGATAAATAAAGCAAATAAAACTATTATAATTTAGAAATTATAAGTAAAGGGTTATATATCGCCCTTTTAATATTTGCAGATAAATAATGTATAATGTAATTAAGTTAATTTTAAGGGGAAGTTATGAGGCGAAATAGGGTAGTATATTTAATTCTAATAATAATAGTTATGATTTTAGGGTTATTATCAAGGAAATTAGATAATCTTCCAGTAATAGTTTCTTTATATGCAGGAGATATATTATGGGCACTTATGGTATTTTTAATTGTTGATTTTGTATTTAATAACAAACCTATATTATTTAATATTTCAATAGCTATAATATTTTCATATGGAATAGAAATTAGTCAATTATATCACGCACCTTGGATTGATAGTATAAGGAATACAACTTTAGGTGGACTTATTCTTGGCTTTGGATTTCTATGGAGTGATTTGATATGTTATACAATAGGGATTTTTATTGGTGGAATTATTGAGAGTATTTTTAAAAGGATAAACACAAAAAGATAAATACTAAAATTAAAATGATATATTTATAAAAATAGGATGGTGGTAGAGTGGTATTTGAAAAGATAAAGTTAGGAGAGGTTTATACAGCTTTAGAAAGTGGTAGCGGTGTAGTTGAAGCTTATATACCTACTAATAGCGCAGAGATAAATATAGACAGAAAAAGGCCAACAGTTATCATATGTCCAGGTGGTGGATATAGGTTTACTTCTGATAGGGAAGCTGAACCTGTAGCATTAAGATTTATGGCTGAAGGCTTTAATGCCATAGTTTTAAGATATAGTGTAGTACCAATAAGATATCCTCAGCAATTATTAGAGCTTGCAGCTACAGTAGATTATGCTAGAAAGATGAAAGATAAGTGGAATGTTGACAATGAAAATATAATAGTATGTGGTTTTTCAGCTGGAGGTCATTTAGCAGCATCCTTAGGAACTTTATGGACAGATAAGGTTATTAAAGAAAGATTAGGCTTAGAAGCTGGAGAAGTAAAACCTAATAAAATTATATTGTCTTATCCAGTTATAACTAGTAATAATTTTGGGCATCAAGGATCCTTTGACAATTTATTAGGTGAAGACTCAACTGATGAAGATAGAAGAAAGCTTTCTATAGAAAATTTGGTAAGTAAGGATACGCCACCGACATTTATATGGCATACCTTTGATGATAAAACAGTACCAGTTCAAAACTCTCTGCTTTTAGCTAGCGCCTTAACAGAGTATGAAGTACCTTTTGAAATGCATATATATCCTAAAGGGGTTCATGGTTTAAGTCTTTGTGAAAAAGCTACTGCAAAGGATGGAGAGAAGAAGCTAATTGACGGTCATGTAGCTAGCTGGTTTAGATTAGCAATAAAGTGGATAAATTTGACTTGAGTGACTTCTTAGGAATGTAAGTCAAATAAGGATGTGATTTAATGATAATTAATGTATTTATAGAAAATAGAAACGAAGATAATGCAAAGTATATGAAAGCTTACATGAAGGATAATTTTGAATATTTAGGTATTAAAACACCATTAAGAAAAGAGTTAGAAAAGGAATTATTAAAAGAAAAATCTAAGGAAGCTTTAATAGATAAAGACTTTGTTAAGATGTTATGGAACTATGAATATAGGGAGTTACAGTATGTAGCGCTAGATTATCTTGTAAAACAGAAGAAGAAGCTTCAAAAAGAGGATATTAATTTTATAAAGGATCTTATAATTACAAAATCATGGTGGGATACAATTGATTTAATTGCAAGTCATTTAGTTGGGGAGTTATGTAAAAAGTATCCTGAGCTTATTGATGAGTATATATTATATTGGAGCAAGGATTCTAATATGTGGCTTAGGAGAACAGCTATCTTAACTCAGCTAAAGTTTAAGAGTGATACAAAAACCGATATATTGGAAAAAGTAATTCAAGCTAATATTGAAGATGAAGAATTCTTTATAAGAAAAGCTATTGGATGGGTTTTAAGGGAATACTCTAAAACTAATAAGGAATGGGTTAGTGAGTTTGTAGCTAATAATAGATTAAGTAAATTAAGTGAAAAAGAAGCTAGCAAGTATTTATAAAATATATAAGTAAATAATCTATTTGTAATAGAGTATTGGGTTTAGATAAATATTTAAAAAGTATAATTTAGTCAGAATACTAAGTTTATTTAGTAGTATTCTGACTTTTTCTATTTTATAGGCTCATAATTTATAATTGATTCTTCATCTGTTCTTTCGATTTTAAAAATTACAGGACGAATACCATCGTTACAAGAGCATATTGCAACCCCTTCTTTATCTATCCAATCGCCGTAGTAGAAAATATTGCTACCGTGGGATAGTGCAAATACATATTGGTACATAGCTTTCCAGGCTTCATCACATAAACCCTCTGGTTTTGCATAATCTCCATAGAAAATATCCCCAACTTTATGCATAGGACATTTTCCAAGGTTTTTACATCCGTATTGTTGCGCTAAATCATCATGAAATGTTGTTTTTAAAACTTCAATCTTACATTTTTTCATATCTTAAATACTATTTTTCCCATATACCATGATATTGCAAAAATGTGATATTTTATTTGGGATACAAATTATACTATAGAGGAAAACTTTACTTAAGAGCAACTTAAGGAGGGGATACATTGGATAAAAACATTGTAAAGCTAGATTTACGGTTAATGCTTAATAGTTTACTTATGGGTGCATTTGTAGGCTTTTTTACATGGATGTTTTTAGGAATTGTAAATATAGGTATACACTTCATATGGTACACTTTAAAAGATTTTTTTAATATAAAATATTGGACTTTAATAGTTGCAAGTATAGGAGGTATTTTAGTTGGAATTACGCAAAAATATTTTGGAGAATACCCCAAATACATGGACCAAACGTTAGAAGAGTTTAAAAAAAGTAAAAGAGTAGAGTATAAATCGTTAAAGTATTCTATTATAAATTCCTTAACAATACTATTTTTTGGTGCAAGTGTTGGACCGGAGGCTGCACTATCAGGTATTGCAGGAGGCATAATTACCTTTGTTGGAGATAAAATGAAAGAACGATTTAAGAAAAAGAACGTTGTTAATCAGTATCCAGATGAGCTAATAGAATATAGTATGCAAGTTAGTGCTGGGATTATATTTAGAGCACCTTTATTGGGACTATATACGTTAAGTGAAAAAAGTTCAGAAAACAGAGATATAATAAAAAAAATAAAAGTGATTGTTTATACTGTGACAACAATATCTGGCTTTTTAGTATTTATATTATTATCAAAATTTGATAATAGACCTTCATTTATAGTTAGATTTAAACAAAGTAATATTGGGTTGAAAGAGATTATTTGGTTTATACCATTAATTATCATAGCTATATTACTTGCATATATATACAAAATGTATGCTTTAGTACTACACAAAATATTAAGGCCTATTGAAAATAGAAAAATACTAAAAGGAATAATTGGAGGATTAGGGATAGGTATATTAGGAACTTTTTTCCCATGGACATTATTTTCTGGAGAACATGAATTAAGAAAGTTAGTTGTTGAGTGGAATAATATATCTGCTTATCTGCTTATTTTATTAGCATTAGTAAAACTTTTATTGACAGAAATATGCTTATCAACAGGGCATAGAGGTGGACATATATTTCCTTTGATATTTTCTGGTAGTTGTCTAGGATATGGAGTGTCTAAGTTATTTTCTATAGATCCAGTTTTTAGTTTGGCTATAATAGTTACGGGTCTTGTAAATAAGGTTATAGGAAATATGTTTGTATCTATATTTTTATTAATATTTTTCTTTCCAATTAACACGATAATACCAATGGTACTATCCGCAGTTATAAGTAAACTGATTAATGATATTGAAACTAAAGTATTATGTAAAAATTAAATGATTAAGAAATAAATTATGTTTTCCTATTTTATAAGAAGTTGTATCTATAGTTTTTTGACTATAACACTAAGAATAATATGGTATTGGATGATAAATATAAATACTGTAGGAGGTGAGAAAAAATGAGCAGTAAGCATAGAAATAGCAAAAAGAAAATGGCATCTTTAGGACTTAGAAAAGATGAAAATGGAGATTATAAATATATTGATCCTAATGATACAACTTCAAAATTTGTTCCAGTAAGAAATAATACATCAAAGTCTCCAAAGAATTAATGATTATATAGAAAAAATATTTATAGGGAAGACACTTTTTTCTAAGTGTCTTCCCTATATGGTATAGTTTAAAAAGTATTATCCTTTTGGCTTAAATATCATTGCAGAAAGAAATCCAAATACTATTGCTGAAGAAACTCCTGCACTTACTTCTTTTAGAAGTCCAGTAAATATTCCTATAAATCCACTTTGCTCAGCATCTGTTAAAGCAGCCTTTACAAGAGTATTTCCAAAACTACTTATAGGTACAAACGCTCCTGCACCTGCAAATTTAACTAAAGGATCATATAAACCAAGGCCTCCTAAAATTGTACCAATTACAACTAGTGTACAAACTGTATGTGCTGGAGTAATCTTTAAAATATCCATTATAAGCTGACCAATAACACAAATTAATCCACCTACTATAAATGCGAAAATAAATTTTTCCATAATTTAAATTCCACCTTCTTTTTTACATTTCTATAGAAACAGCATGAGCAATGCAAGGTATGCTTTCTTTTTGCTGATAGGAGATAGGAGACATTAATGCACCAGTGGCAACGATTAGTATTTTCTTTAATTCTCCTCTTCGCATACGATTAAGTAAATGGCCATAAGTAACAGTAGCAGAACAGCCGCAGCCGCTACCACCAGAAAAACTTGGCTGGTCCTTTGTATATATTAAAAGTCCACAGTCTGTAAATATATCCGTTGGCATATTTATTCCATGTTTTTTTAATAAAGCATTGGCAAGCTCATGACCAACCTTACCTAAATCACCGGTAGCAATAAGATCATAATATGAAGCATCAATATTCAAATCTCTAAAATGAGCTTCAATAGTATCTACAGCTGATGGTGCCATAGCAGCACCAACGTTATAAGGATCTGAAATACCCATATCTACTATTCTTCCTATGGTTGCAGAGGTTATTTTTGGACCATCTCCATTTTGACCAAGTACTACAGCTCCAGCACCTGTTACTGTCCATTGAGCAGTAGGGGGTCTTTGTACTCCGTACTCTGTAGGATATCTAAATTGCTTTTCAGCAGATGCATTATGACTGCTTGCAGCAGCTACAACATAGTCAGCTGATTTGCTATCTATTAATTGAGCCGCTAATGATAGACCTTCCATAGAACTAGAGCAAGCACCGAATATCCCAAGATAAGGAACACCTAAGGTTCTTGCTGTAAAGCTACTGGAAATAATCTGATTCATTAGATCTCCACTTATGAAGAAATTAATATCTTCTTTCTGTAAATTTGATTTTTGTATTGCTCTTTGGCATGCGTGCTCCATTAGAGCTCTTTCTGCTTTTTCATAGCTATCCTGACCAAGCCATAAATCTTCACAGAGTATATCAAAGTCATCAGCTAAAGCACCGTTACCTTCAAAAGGACCTCCAACTGCTGCAGAAGCTAGTATTGTAGGTTTAGATTCAAAAATCCAAGATTGATGTCCTTTAAGCATTTACATCGCTCCTAACCGTGTTATTATTAATTTTATTGTAGCAACTATAAAGGCAGCAAAAGTTCCATAAACAACAACTGCCCCTGCAAGACTAAACATATTTCCAGCTACACCAAGTACAAATCCTTCGCTCTTATGCTCGATTGAAGCAGAAGCTATAGAGTTAGCAAATCCAGTAATAGGGATAGCAGTTCCACATCCAGCCCATTGACTAAGATGATCAAATACTCCAAGTCCAGTAAATAAAGCTGCAGAAAAGATTAAAACAACTAATGTAGGAGCTACTGAAGTTTTTTCATCGAAATTAAAATAGTTCATAAAAAGCCATTGTAAACTTTGACCAATCGTACATATTGTACCACCTACAATAAATGCTCGAATACAATTAGCTAAAATAGGTCTTTTAGGTTCTATACTACTTACTAATTTATCATATTCCTGTTGAACAGGAGTCATTTTTTTCTTTTTCATATTTGACATTTAGTTCACCTCTAACGTAATAAGTATGGTTTTAACTTTCCTAGAATATATTCTAATTTTTTAGCATTTTGTGAGTACATATTTTTTGCATCTTCATTGTCACAGTCTAAAGAAAATGACATAAGGTCTGCCTGAGTTTTTTGAATAGTTGCATAGAGCATTTCTTTAACTTGTGTCTTAGGGACTTGAATCATATCATCAAAAAGGTCGACATATAAGTCTCCGGAAGAATCAACTTGACCTAGAAATACATTTTCAAGGGCAACCCCTTTGATTTCAAGTTGCGTTTTAAGCCAACCATGATTTAATCCTGCATTGGTAAGACCTTCATTTAATATATTTCCATCTAAAATAACTGTTTGTGGTTCAGCTTTTGATGCTACTTGTTGACCTAAATCGTGTGGAGTAATAGGTTTTTTATCTGCTTTTAAACTAACATTTATATCTCCTGTTGTTTCCATTAGTGCAAATTCAACATCAGCTAAGTTAAACACCTTCTTTGAGCGCATTACCTCCAGAAACTCTTGCCCTGTAATTCTCTCCTTAGATAAATTATCCTCCATTATTTTTCCGTTTTTCACTAAAACTCTTTCTTTACCATGCATTATGTTGTAAATGTATTTACTTTTCATAGAAGCATAATCAAAGATAATTGGTAGCAGCACCCAGACAGCTAGTGTAATTAATCCAAAATAAATATTATTAATGACATTCAAAGAAGTTAAGGAAATTATAATAGCAATCACTAAATAAGAAATAAGGTCAAAAGGAGTAGATCTAGATAAGGTCTTTTTCTTTATATATTTTGTTATAACAAATGTTAAGAAAAATAGAATTATTGAATTAAATAATATTATTAACCAAGAATCCATATGCCACCTCATTTAGTTACCTTTATATTGGGGTTCTTCAAACTCCATAACTCCTATTCTTTTTTCTAAATCTGTTTTAATTTTACTTATTTCCTTAGATGCTTCAGCATAAATAGCTTTAGCTTCTTTATCACGTTCTTGTAATGAGTACATTTTTAAAGTTGCTTCAGTACCTCTTAGTGTAGCTAAGGTTTGTTTTACCTTTGAAATAACAGTCATATAAAAGTCTCCTTTGTATCTATTAAATTATCTACCACCTTACTTTAACCACTATGGCTAATTTTAATTCATTTGTTAATATAAACTAGTGATGTTGATTGTTAAACTATAATAAAGAAATAGTGAATATAAAAATAGAAGATATTTCTTTATTATAATTTGAATATTTAGAGTGATTATGAAGAAAATATATTTGAAATAAAAAGTGATAAAGGAGGAATTCTAATGCCAACAGGAACTAAACTTGAAACAGCATTAGCTAGTGCTAAAGGATTAGCAGCTGATATGAAGACATTCTCTTTAGATACAGATAATCAAGAAGCAAAACAAATGTTTAATCAACTTGCATCAACAATGGAAGACGTAGAACAACAAATTAAATCAAGACTTGATTTTGTAAAGAAAGAAGAACCCCAATATGATAAATAATTAATATACAGTTATTAAGACAATTTATGTTATTGGTGATTTCTGGAGAAATATATTTCTTATGTTATAAAATATTATATTGATTTAAGAGTCATAGCTTATGCTATGACTCTTATTATTAAAAAACTTTATTTTAAGTTAGTAGATATTTTTAAAAATTATTTTCAAAAATACTATTGCAAGAAAATAATTTTCATGATATGATGTAAACATATTCAGGAAATGGTTTTCTTAAAAAGATATAAAGAAAAAACTATTTTCATAAAATAGGAGGGAACATAAGTGTTTAAACAATTACAAAAGATAGGTAAATCATTTATGCTACCAATAGCAATATTACCAGCAGCAGGTTTATTGCTTGGTATTGGTGGAGCGTTATCAAATCCAAATACGGTACAAGCGTATCCGTTTTTAGATATACCTTGGTTACAAGGAATATTCCAAGTTATGTCTTCAGCAGGGGATGTAGTATTTGGGAATTTAGCACTAATAATGTGTATAGGTCTAGCAGTTGGTCTAGCTAAGAAAGACAAAGGTACAGCAGCTTTAGCTGGTGCAGTAGCTTTTTTAGTAATGAATGCATCTATTAAAGGTATGATAAATGCATTTAACCCAGCAGTAGGATCAATTGATACTGGGGTAGTTGGTGCTATAGTAATAGGATCAGTAGTAGCATATCTACATAATAGATATAGCAATATTCAATTACCATCTGTTTTAGGATTCTTTGGTGGTTCAAGATTTGTGCCAATAGTATCTTCATTTACAGCAATATTTATTGGTGCAGTATTCTTTATGATATGGCCAACATTCCAAAACTGGTTAGTAACAATAGGTAATGGAATAGCTAACCTAGGTCCAATAGGAACATTCCTTTATGGATTCTTATTAAGATTAACTGGAGCAGTAGGATTACATCATATGATATACCCATTATTCTGGTATTCAGAATTAGGTGGAGTTGCTCAAGTTGCAGGACAAACTGTAGTAGGAGCACAAAATATATTCTTTGCTCAATTAGCAGATCCTAATCATGTAGGATTATTCACAGAAGGAACAAGATTCTTCGCAGGACGTTTTGCAACAATGATGTTCGGACTTCCAGCAGCTTGTTTAGCAATGTATCACTGTGTACCAAAGGAAAAGAGAAATTTAGTTGGTGGTTTATTCTTAGGAGCAGCAATAACTTCATTTGTTACTGGTATAACTGAACCAATAGAGTTCATGTTCTTATTCGTAGCACCATGGTTATATGTAGTGCATGCATTCTTTGATGGATTATCATTCTTCCTAGCAGATATATTAAATATATCTATAGGTAATACATTCTCAGGTGGATTAATTGACTTCTCATTATTTGGAGTTCTTCAAGGAAATGATAAGACAAATTGGATATATGTATTATTAATAGGTGCTGTATGGGCAGTATTATACTACTTCACATTTAGATTCTTAATAACTAAGTTTAATGTTATGACTCCAGGTAGAGAACCAGAAGGTGAAGAAGTTAAAGTAGTTACAAAAGATAGTATGAACGAAACAGCAGCTGAAGTTTTAAAAGCTTTAGGTGGTAAAGAAAATATAGATGATGTTGATGCTTGTATAACAAGATTAAGAGTTGCAGTAAGAGATGTTTCAAAGGTTGACAAGGAAAGAATTAAAGCTTTAGGAGCAACTGCAGTATTAGAAGTAAAAGGTGGAGTACAAGCTATCTTTGGAGCAATGGCAGATCCATTAAAACAAAAGATTAATGAAATAATGGGTCAAGAATAATTAAGAGGTGATTTTAATGAATAGAGGATTAATAGTATCATGTCAAGCGCTAGAAAATGAGCCACTTCATAGCTCATTCATAATGAGTAGAATGGCAGTAGCTGCAAAACAAGGTGGAGCAGTAGGGATTCGTGCAAATAGTGTTGAAGATATAAAGGCTATAAAAGAAGTAGTTGATCTACCGGTAATAGGAATAATAAAAATTGATTATCCTGATATGGTACCGTATATTACTCCTACTATGACAGAAGTTGATGCATTAGTAAGCACAGGAGTAGACGTAATAGCAGTAGACGCAACAATAAATCAAGATATAGAATTTTTAAAAGAAATATTTATAAAGTATCCAAACCAAAAGTTTATGGCTGATATTTCAACTGTGGAAGAGGGAATTAGAGCAGGAGAATTAGGATTCCATTACGTAGGTACAACTTTAGTTGGATACACAGAGCAATCAAAGGGAATAAATAACTTTGATGTTTTAGAAGAATTAATAAAAAATTGTAAAGCAAAGATTGTAGCAGAAGGAAACTTTGATACTCCTGAAAAAGCTAGATTAGCTTTAGAAAAGGGAGCATATACAGTTGTTGTTGGTGGAGCTATAACAAGACCACAGCTAATAACTAAGAAGTTTAATGACGAAATAATTAAGGCTTTATAAAATAGTTAAAGAGATAGAGATACAAACTCTATCTCTTTTATTTTTCTTAAATAAATTATATAATTAGAATCAAATACAAATGTGGAGGATATCTCGTGGAGATTTTATGTGAAATACAAAAAAGATACAATGAGTTTTCTGATAAGGAAAAGGCGATTGCTGATTATATAATGCAATATAAAGAAGTTATAAAAAATGCTAATATAACAGATTTGGCAAAGACTATAGGTACATCAGGATCTACTATAACTAGATTTGCTAAAAAAATCGGGTGTGAAAGCTTTGTAGATTTAAAAATAAAATTAAGTGCCAGCAAAAAAGAGAGTGATAATAATATAGACCAAAATGATGTATTTTCATATGTTTATCAATATTATAATGAAGCTATTGAAAGAACAAAATATTTAATAGATAAAGAAACTATATTTAATATAGTTAAGGAAATAAAAAAAGCTAGAAATATATACATATATGGTGTTGGAAGTTCAGGATTAACAGCTGATGAAATGATGCAAAGGTTACTAAGAATGGGCTTTAATACATTAAGCATATCAGACTCACATATGATGATAATTAATAGTTCTATAGTTTCTGAGAAAGATTTAGTTATAGGTTTATCAATAGGGGGAGAAACTAAAGAGGTTGTTCAGGCTCTTAGAGTTTGCAAGGAAAATGAAGCTAAAGTAATTGCTATAACAAGCTTTGAAGGAAGTTCTATAACAAAATATTCAGATATAAATCTTATGGTATATAACCCTAAATTTATAGATAAAAATAGATTTATTAATAGTCAATTTTCAGTTATGTACGTTTTAGATTTAATTTCAATGGTTCTATTAAAAGATGAAAACTTAAGAGAGAAAATGCAAATAACTATTGATGCAATAATAAAAGAGTAATTATTTAATAAAAGTATTATGTGTAAGGGTGAGTTATATGATAAAGGTAGTAGCAGCAATATTAGAAAAAGAAAATAAGATACTTATAGCTAAAAAGAGAGAAGGAAAGCCTCTAGCAGGTCTATGGGAATTTCCAGGTGGAAAGATTGAAGAGGGTGAAACGCCAGAAGAAAGTCTTATTCGTGAGCTTATGGAAGAGATGAATATAAAGGTCAGAGTTAATGAATATGTTGGAGAGAGCATATATGATTATGGTGATGGTAAAGTTATTTCTTTAAAAGGTTTTACTGCAGAGATTATTGAAGGTGATATTAAGCTTACTGACCATGATGAATATAAATGGGTTACTTTAGAAGAAATATGTAATTATAGGATTGCGCCTGCAGATATACCGCTAATAAGTAATATATAATTCTTTTATAAAATATGATAGCGATAGTAGATAAATACTTTAAGATGATGATTTTTTATAATTAAAAACTTACATATAGTATGAGGGTTATGGGAGGATTATGTTATATAAAGTAGGAGAATTAGCAGAATTGTTTGGAATAAGTCCTCAAACAATTCATCATTATGAAAAATTAGGACTTATTGAACCTAAAAGAGATGGGATAAATAGATATAGGTATTTTGATGAGTATGATTTTCAAAAGTTAGGAACTATTAAGAGGTTAAGAAATGCAGGATTTCCTTTGAAGGATAGTGCATCAGTTTATCATAGGCAGAATGAGCAAGATGTATATTGGCAATATAAACAAAGAAGAAGAGAAGTGATGGAAGAAATAGAGCATCAGCTTAAATTAGTGGAACAACTTGATTTTTACATAGATAAGTTAGATGAGTTAAATAATGGAGAAGACAGCTTTAAAGTATGTGAAATGGATAGTTTTTATAGATATAATGTTACAAAAGAAAAAGAGGGAATAATACTAACTAAGAAGATGATAGAAGAGTGTACAGAGTGGTATCAAAACCTTTTTTTTACTACTACATCAATTATGTTTAATTTCAAGGATGGAGTATTTGGTAATTATTCTGTTGGAGTTATAGCAGAGAAGAAAATATTTAATAGGTTTATTACTGCAAAAAGTGATGATATTAGTGAGATAGAAAGGGGCTTATTTGCTGTTAAACTTTTCAAGTATTTTAACAATATTGATATTGATAATATGCAAAGTGAATGTTGGAAATTCTTAAGAACAACTAATTATGAATTGCGAGCAAATCCTTTTACACGGCTTATTAGCACATGTAAGGATGAAAATGATAATAAAGTTAATGTAGTTGAACTTATATTACCAATAAAATAAGTGTATAAATATTGTTAAAAAAATATCTTGACCTTCATATTGATTGAGACCTTAGAATTTATATTGTGAAAAGCACTACATTATGTGAGTGTATAAATAATGTTTTAACTTAGGGGGGAAAGATATGAAGAGAAAATTAATTACTAGTATTTTAATCGTTAGTATGATTATGTCTTTAGTATCATGTACAAACAATTCTGGTAGTCAAGCAGGAGGACAACTTAAAGCAGGTGAATATACAGGCACCGCTAATGGATTTGGTGGAGAGATAAAAGCTGTAGTAACAGTTGCTGGAGGAAAAATTACTGATGTTGTTCTTACTGGAGATAAGGAGACTAAAGAAATAGGTGGAGCTGCATTAGATCAGTTACAAAAAGCTATTATAGAAAAAAATAGTGCAGATATTGAAGTTGTTTCAGGAGCAACTATAACATCAAATGCAGTTATTGATGCTATAAATTTAGCATTAAATGATGCTAAGGGAATAGAAACAGAAGAAAGTACCGTTAAAGATGGAAAATATCTAACAAAGGCAATGGGACATGAGGATTATATATACGTTACAACAATGTTTAAAGATGGTGCTATAGTAAGCTGTGAAGTAACATCTCATGAGGAAACTATGGGGATAGGTAACTATGCAACTGCAAGGATGCCGAAGAAAATTGTTGAAAGCCAAAGTTTGAATGCTGATGCCGTATCAGGGGCAACTGTATCTTCAAATGCAGTAAAGGCTGCTGTAACTCAAGCTATAAAGGATGCAGGAGGCAGTGTAGCTACTTTTCAAAAAGAAGTTGAACAAGCACCTCTTAGCACTGAAGTTGTTGAAGAAAAATATGATGTAGTAGTTGTTGGAGCAGGAACAGCAGGGCTTATTACAGCAAATAGATTAGCTGAAGAAGGCAAAAATGTAATAGTATTTGAAAAGATGGATATTCCGGGTGGTTCTATGGCAACTACATATAGTGGAATAATGAATTCTTATTCAGAACTTGGTAAAAACTATGGTCTTGGCAGAGAACAAGAGAGTGCTAGTTGGAATAAAGAATTGCTTATGCCTGTATTTGAAAATTATATAAATGAAGAATACGATAGATTTGATAAAGCACAACCATACCAAAATGTTATGATGGATGCATCAGGAAAAGTTGTAGACTGGTTACATGATATGGGGGTTGGATTTGCTTCAATGGGTAACTTTGAAGGTGGACTACAATATGGATTTACACCATATCTTGCACCTGGTTGTTATCAAGGGGGAGCAGGATATGCATTAATGTTTTTAGCTCAAAGACTTGAACAAAGAGAGACAAAGGTTGTATATTCTACACCAGTAACTGAATTGACAACAAATGAAAATGGTGATGTAACAGGAGTTATTGCAAAAGGTAAAGACGGTAAGACATGGAATATAACTGCTGATGCTGTTGTAATGGCAACAGGTGGATTTGCTTCTAACCAAGAAATGATTGAAGAATATTATCCACAATATGCTAAGTATAAGTTTAATAGTGTTGCAGCAAGTACTGGAGAAGGAATTAAAATGGCGGAAGAGGCTGGAGCAGCGATAGAGTGCATGGGGCGTCCGTTAGGAGCATTTATGTCTGAATATGGATCAAACTATGAATTAGCATTTATGCACAGTTCTACCCCTGGAATAATAGTAAATGTAAATGGTGATCAGTTTGGAAATATAATGAAGAGTAATCACAAAACATTGGCTGAAGCGCTTGTAGATCCAAAAAATGGAGAAACATTCTACTATGTATTTGATGATTCAGCGGCAGAGTCAACCAAAGATTTTGATGCCTATGGACTTTCATATAAATCAATTTTTGAAAGAGATCAAGTTAAGAGATATGATTCTGTAGCTGATGCTGCAAAGGAATTAAACCTTCCAAATCTTGAAGAAACAATCAAGAAAAACAATGAATTAGCTCTTGCAGGAGAAGCTGATGAATTTGGAAGAAAAGGGTTACCTTACATTGAAACACGCGATGGTATTTGGATGTTAAGAGTTATTCCTACATTCTATTTAACTACAGGAGGAGTAGCTATAGATTTAGATGCTAGAGTCCTAAATGAGGAAGGTAAAGCAATAAAAGGACTATATGCAGCAGGGGATGTAACAGGCTCTATTGAAGAAAAAGATGGTAAGGAATATGGTAATGGATTTGATGCTGCGTTAACTTATGGATATGTTGTTGCAGATACAATTATAGAAGATTTAAAATAAAACACATTAAAAGCAATAAGATTACTTAGTATCTTATTGCTTTTTTATTTTAATAGATTAGAGGAGTTTTTAACAATAATAATTAATAGTGTAATTAAGAGTCAAATAATAATTAATAATAAATGAATAATAATTTATAATACCTCATATCGATGTTATATACGGTGATTTGTTTTAAATATGAGGTGAAAATATGGGGTTATTAAATTTAGGGTTAGTTTTAGGATCAGGAATAGCTTTAGTAGGGGGATTAGACTGTTTAAAAAGGAAACTATTAATAGTTTTTAAAAGATGGGATAAGCTTGGATTAAATAAATATAGAATAAAACGTTACTATAAAGAAGGTAATTCTCTTGTTATGATTATAGAAGTAGCTATTGGAGGAAGCTTAAGCGATTTAAAAAGTTATAGTGGAAAAATAGAAAAAGCATATGGATGCAAATGTGAAATAGAAGATGTAGAATGTAGTAAATACATTACTGTAATATTAAATTATGATAATCTATCTGAGATTCAAGAAAGTCAGGCTTTTTAATTAGCTGTATTATAGCTTTGTTAATTTAATAGAATAAGATCTTCTATAGCCTAGTTATTTAATATTAACGTTTTATTATTTTTATTTTGTAGTATAATTATAAGAAAAATATTAAACAGAATATTATAAAATCTAGGGGGAGAATATGATAACAGCAATAATTGGGAGTATTACTATTAGTTTTATAGCAATTCTATATATTACATTAGTTTTAGGATTACCTTATGGTGAATTTGCTATGGGTGGAAAGTATACAGTTATGCCTAAATCCATGAGAGTTATGTGTGCTATATCTGTATTTGTACAAATATTTGCAATGATAATATTATTACAAACAGGAAATGTACTTGCTACTAAGATACCTGATAATGTAGCTAAGATTGGCTGCTATGTTTTTGCAGCTTATCTAGTTTTAAATACAATTATGAACGCTATATCTAAGAGCAAAAAAGAAAAGTATATAATGACACCATTAGCAGCTATAACAGCTATTTGCTTTTTTATAACTGCAATGGGAGCATAAAACATATAATTTGATTAGGGCGATAATATTATATTATCGCCCTCTTAATATTTTTAGGAGTAAAAATATTAAATTTAGTGAGATGTTTTTTGAATTCATAATTAGTTTAACAACCTTTCCAAAATAAATTCATTATAAAATAATTTTTTTTACAAATACTAAAGAATGTGTAGAAAAATGTAACAAAATATCTAAAAAGCTATTTTAGTAAATCTAATCAAATGAAGGAAAGGGATTTTTATGAAAAACAAATTACCTAAAGAGGCTTACGGTGGAGTACATGGAAAGGATTATGTTCCATTTGTAACTGATAAGTCTAAAAAAGGAGTAAATGTGGCAGTGATGATAATTGGAGTTGTTTTAGCTGCCGTATTTGCAGCATCTACAGCTTATTCTGGTATGAAATCAGGATTAACAGTTGCTGCAGGAATTCCAGGAGCTATAATAGGTTCAATGCTTGTAGGAGTCTTTGCTAAAAAGAAAGGAATCCTTGGTAAGAATATTATTCAAGGTATGTCTAGTGGTGGAGAATCTATAGCAAGTGGTATGATTTATGTATTACCAGCAGTAATATTAATAGGAAGCAATGTTGGCTTCTTAGAAGGAGTAAGTGTAAGCGTTGCAGGAGCTTTATTTGGAATAGGAGCTACTTCATTAGTTTATAATTACTTGATAGTTGAGGAGCATGGTCAACTTATGTATCCTGAGTCTTTAGCTATTTCTGAAACTCTAGTTGCTTCAGAAACTGGTGGAGATGCAATAAAGTTTATGGGAATAGGCTTTGGAATAAGTGGCATTATAAATGTTTTAACTAGTTCTTTCTTAAATGTAGTTAATAATACAATGACTTTCTTAGGAAGTAAATTTTATAAGTGGAAGTTCTCAACAGAAGTAAATCCCCTTTTATTAGGAATTGGATTTATAGTTGGGTTAGAAGTATCTTTAACTATGTTTGCAGGATCAATATTAGCTAATTTTGGAGTTGCACCATTAATAGGTTATTTTAGTGATATGGCATCAGAAGGTATGAATTCATGGAATGATGCAACAGTTGCTATTAATCAGATGGATGTTAATGCAATTTCAGGTGGATATGTTAAGTACATAGGTGCAGGGATGATGCTTTGTGGTGGTATTATAGGAGCAATTAAGCTTATACCAACTATAGTTGTATCTTTAAAAGAAACGTTAAAGGCTAAATCAAATTCTGGTGGCGAAAAGAATTCAGGTGAGATGATAATACTTTTAGTAGGAATTGTTCTAGCTTTTGTAGCAGGTTTCTTTATTTCAGGAAGCATTACCATGGCTATAGTAGCAGCTATTGTATCTCTTATTCTAGCCTTGTTATTCGTAATAGTTTCTGGAAGGTTAGCTGGAACTATAGGTACATCAAATCTTCCAGTATCAGGTATGACAATAGCAGCCTTAGTTATATTAACTTTAGTATTTGTAATAATGGGCTGGAAAGGTCAATCTGACAATAAGTCATTACTTTTATTTGCAGAGTTTATGGTAGTTGCTATATCAGTTGCTGGTGGATATAGTCAATCTCAAAAAGTAAGTTACATAATAGGTGGAAGTAGAAAAGAAATGAGAAACTACTTTGCTTTAGCTAGTATAGTAGGAGTAGTTGTGGTTACAGGAACAATAATGGTTCTTGCTGATCAATTAAGAATAACAGGAGCAGATGCGCCATTTGCACTTCCTCAAGCTAACTTAATGTCTACATTAACTTCAGGTATCATGTCAGGTAACTTACCTTGGCCAATGATTTTAGTAGGCATTGTCATAGCATTATTCTTATTTATGTTAAATCTTCCTATAATGACTATAGCAATAGGTTTCTATTTACCTATATCAACAACATCAATAATATTAGTAGGAGCTTTAATACGTTTATTTATAGAAAAAATGAGTAAGAGTGAAAAAGAGAAAGAAGTTAAGGTTTCTAATGGTATTAGTCTTTCATCAGGACTTGTTGCTGGAGGATCTATAATAGGATTATTAGGAATAATATTACAAGTTACAGGTATTATTAAACCTAGAGTCCCAGGAGGATTTTTAGGTGGAAATATGATGGCTATAATACTGTTAATTATATTAGTAGTAGCAACTACAATACCGATTATGACATCAAAAATTAAAAATAACGAGTAATAAAAATAAAGTGCTTTGCACTTTATTTTTTTGTCGAAAATTGAAATAATATATGCTTTTCTATATACTATAATTAAATGTAATAGAAGAATTTTAAAAGTACGCTTGCTCAATTTCCTAACTAATAGGAAAAAGAATATTTGAATCGTTACTAAAGCTTTATTAAAATTTACTTAAAGTGATTAGTAACAATCTAATCATTAAAGTGAGCTAGCGTATATTTGTATATGATAATAGGTAATGAGAGGTGCGCTATGTTTACTAAGAGGCAAACAAATATATTGGAGATAATTCTAAAGAACACATCTGGAATTACTGGTTCTAATATTGGAGAAAAACTTTCAGTTTCATCAAGAACTATTAGAAATGATATTTCACAGATAAATTCACTTTTAAGTAATGATAATATAACTGTTTCATCATCTCATAAGAGTGGATATTTTTTAAAGAATGAGTATATAGAGAAGTTAAAGGAAATATTGAATAACGAAAAAGGGTTAAATTCAGATTATCATTTAGATGATCATAGAGATTTCGTTGTATTAGGTAAAATTCTTTTTGAAGGAAAACAAAATATATATGATTTAAGTGAAATATTATTTGTTTCTACAAGAACTGTATATAAAGTTGTTAAGAGTCTACAGGAAAGTATGGCAACAAAATATTTATTTAATGGAATAAAATACGAAAAAGAGTATGTTTTTGTTGAAGCATCTGAAGAAGAGATTAGAAAGTTACTTTTTAAAATAGTTAGTGTCAGTGTGTTTGAAAAGACAATATCATTAAAAGAAGTTCAGATTATATTTGATGATAACTTTAGTTTAGAAGATCTACATTCTATTTGTGATAAAGTAAAAAAGTGTTTTATAGATAAAAAGAATTTTGTTGATGAAGAATATATAGTTATACTAAGTTGGCTTCTATACATAGCTAAAATAAGAAGTAGCAATGGTTATTTAAATCAACAAAGTAAAATTAAATTAACAGATAAGAATGCTTTGCAAACAATAGATGATTTATTAGAAGCTGGAGTTAAGTTAAATAAAAATGATATAGAGCCTATTTATAAATTTTTATGGACTAAAAAATTAACTTCCGAAAATCAGATAAGTGAAATTACTAATATTGTTTTAAGCGATTTTATTTGTGCAATTAAAGAAAAATATGATGTTGATTTAACTGATAATAATGAATTTTTAGAAAATCTATTAGAGTATATGGAATACATGTTACGACGTATACAAAGTGACTATCAATTCGTAAATTCTATAAAGAACGATATTAAAAATAGATATCCATTTGCTTATGAAATTTCAATGCTAATAGTTGAGATAGTATATAAGTATTTTAATAAATACACAAAGGATGATGAAGTAGCCAATATAGCAATTTATCTAGAACCTCTTTTAGATAATTTTACGTATAAGACTAAGTTACTTATGATAACAGATTCTAGGGTTGGAATTAATGGCTTAATTCAGAGATGGATTAGTGATAATTTTTATAATAAAGTAGAGATTTTAGGGAAAATATCTTTAAATCAGTTAAGTAATTATAAAGATATAGATGATGCAGAGATTATTATATCTCCTATTAATATAGAAAAAGAAGTCAAAGTTCCTACATGTGTGATTGAAAGTATACCGGATAGTAATGATATACAGAGATTAAAGCAAATGATGCATAAAGTTAATATTGGAACTAAATTTGAAGATATTATTAAGAAGTACTTTGAGAAAGATTTAATAGAAATATATGATGAAGAATATAGCTTTGATGAATTAATAATGAAACAGGCTAAAAAGTTTAAAAAAGTAGGTTGTATTTTAAATGAAAAAGAATTTGTAGATGATATATTGGCTAGGGAAAGAGATTATCCTACGGTTATTGGGGAGTCTGTTATGATACCACGGCCAAGGAAGACTTTTTCAGAAAAGATTTTAGTGAGTGTAGCTCTTTTAAAGAAACCTATTTCATATAAAGGAAAAAATATAAGGATTTTATTTTTATCAACACAAACACATAAAGCAAATTATGATTTAAGTCTTCTATATGAATTATTTAAAAGAGTAGCCTTAAATAAGTGTATATTAAGATCATTGATTGACTTAGAAGATAAAAGTGAATTTTTACAATCGTTCATTGAGTTATCTAAGAATATCAAATAACTTTAAATATAAATATTGTTAAAAACAAGGAGAAATTATTATGAGTTACATGATGTGGGCAGAAATAAAGACAAGAAATGGTTTTGTAGCAGATGAAATTATTTCATCTTATCAAAAAGCAGTAAGAAGATCAATGGTAGAAGAGGCATGTGAATATGCATATGAATTATATATAACTTCACCACAATTATTAGATAAATTATGGAGAAGAATATTAACTATATCTGTTGAAGATGTTGGATTTGGTAATCTAGATGCAGCAGTTCAAGTTAATGCATTAAATGAAATGAGAAAGAACTATCCATATGATGATGGAGATCAACCAATGTACTTCATCCATGCAACAAGAATTTTAGCAGAAAGCACTAAAGACCGTTCAAGTGATTACTTAAAGAACATAGTAATTAAGAGCTTTGCAATGGGTAAAAAGCCAGAGGTTATGGATGTTGCTTTAGACAAGCACACTAAGAGAGGTCAAGAAATGGGAAGAGGTTCAAAGCACTTCTTTGAAGAAGGAACTAAAGTAATACCTCAACTTGAAATTGACAATGATTATAGAGAGAGATATGGAAAAATCTTAGAAGTATACAAGCCAGAAGATGCTGTAGAAAACGCATTTGTTTACGGAAAAGATCAATATTAATTAAAAAGAGCAGGGGGAATAATTCTCTGCTCTTTTAATCTTTCCTAAGAGTTAGGAAATTTATGGGTTGAGGTGTAAAGCTTTAATTAATATAATTTAGTTGAAAAGAAAATTTCTTATGGTACTTAAAGTTTTAGACAATAGTTTACTAGAAATAGTAGATGAACTTATTTAACTTATCAAGTACATAGTAAAAGAGAGTGCTGAAGTACTCTTAAATTTGTAGAGTAAAAGTTAAAAGGAGGAATTTACTATGAGAAAATTTTCAGTTGTTATAGCAGGTGGGGGAAGTACTTATACACCGGAAATTATTTTAATGTTATTAGATAATTTAGATAGACTTCCATTAAGAAAGATTAAGCTATACGATAATGACGAAGAAAGACAAAATAAGGTGGCTAAAGCTTGTGAAATATTAATTAAGGAGAAAGATCCTTCGATTGAATATTTAGCGACAATAGATCCAGAAGAGGCTTATACAGATGTTGATTTCTGTCTTGCTCATATAAGAGTTGGTAAGCTTGAAATGAGAGAAATGGATGAGAAGATTTCATTAAAGCATGGTGTTGTTGGACAAGAAACTTGTGGACCAGGTGGAATTGCTTATGGAATGAGATCTATATCAGGTGTACTTGAAAATATCGATTATATGGAAAAGTACTCACCGGATTGTTGGATGTTAAATTACTCAAATCCAGCATCAATAGTTGCAGAAGCAGTTAGAAGATTACGTCCTGATTCTAGAGTTATAAATATTTGTGATATGCCAATAGGTATGGAGCATAGCATAGCTAAAATTGCTGGCTTAGAGTCTAGAAAACATATGGATATAAGATATTATGGGTTAAATCACTTTGGGTGGTATACATCTATTAAAGATAAAGAAGGAAATGAATTACTTCCTAAACTTGTTGATCATATAAAGGAATATGGATTTATTAATGGTGAGGAAGGGATGAAAACAGCTAAGAAGGATAGCTGGTTTGAAACTAATCTTTTCACTAGAGAAATAATTAAGACAGATTTAACTACAATACCAAGTAGTTATTTAAAATATTATTTATTCCCAGACTATGTTGTAAACCACTCTAATCCAGAGTATACTCGTGCAAATGAAGTTATTGATGGAAGAGAAAAAGAAGTTTTTGGAGCCTGTGCTTTAATTGAGCAGCAAGGAAACTCTGAAGGTTCAGGATTACAAATAGGTATTCATGCTGAATTTATAGTAGATTTAGCAACGGCGTTAGCTTATAATACTCAAGAAAGAATGTTATTAATAGTTGAAAATAATGGTGCTATAGCAAATATTCAAGATGATGCCATGGTTGAGATACCATGTATTGTTGGGAAGGATGGGTACGAGCCTTTATCAGTAGGTAGTATTCCGACATTCCAAAAAGGATTAATTGAGCAACAATTAGCTGTAGAGAAGCTAGTAGTTGATGCATGGATTGAAAAGTCATATCATAAGTTATGGCAAGCACTGATGTTATCTAAAACTGTACCAAGTGCAACTGTTGCAAAGGAACTTTTAGATGATTTTATAGAGGTTAATAAAGGATATTGGCCAGAACTTAACTAATTGAACAGTATATTTTAATATAAAAATATTAAATAGTGAGTTTTAATAATATAAAGCTATACCATGGAAGTAATAGGACAATGGTATAGCTTCTTTTCATTTTAATCTCTAGTTTATATTGATAAAAAAATTCTAAGTGTAAAAACAAAAAAACACGAAAATTTTTTAAAAAAATAATTATAATATTCAGATGAAAAGGATTAAAAGAGAAACTCTTCCTAACCAGAGAGGAAAATGTTTGTTTGATTACATGTGTAAGGGTAAGTATAATAAAGTTAAATTTAACGGAAACTTAGGAGGTAATAATATGAAACAAGGTGCTTTTTCTAGATTTATGGAGAAGTGTTTAATGCCAATTGCACAGAAAATTGAAAGTCAAAAGCATTTACAAGCTATTAAAGATGGTATTATAGCTGTAATTCCTATAATCATAATCGGATCTTTTAGTTTAATTCCAATAGGGATTGCAAACTTATTCCCAAACAGTGGATTTTATGAATTCGTAAATACTAATATTAATTATTTCAATTTACCAGGATTTTTTACAACTAATCTTATGTCTTTATATGCTGCATTCTTCATTGCAGATAGTTTACAAAAGAAATATAATTTAAACTCAAGTTTAATTGGAATAACATCAGTTTTATGTCACTTAGTATTATCTGTATCAATTGCAGATTTTGCAAATCCAACAACATGGAATGTATCATCTTTAGGAGCTGAAGGGCTATTTGTAAGTATGATAGTTTCAATAGTAGTTGTTGAAATAAGTAGATTATGTAAAGAAAAGAATTTAGTAATTAAGATGCCAGATAGCGTACCACCAATGGTTGCAGAATCATTTACAATATTAATTCCATTAATATTAAACTTTGCTCTAGCAGTAGCAGGATCAATAATTTGTATGAACATGGCGGGAGTAACATTCCCACAATTAATAATGAAATTACTTGCTCCAGCAATTACTTCAATGGATTCACTACCAGCTGTTATGTTAGTGATATTCTTAACTCAATTATTATGGTTCTTTGGATTACATGGAGCTTCAATAACATCAAGTGTATGGGCAGCCTTTGCAATTAGCTATGGTGCAGCAAATGCAGCGGCAGTAGCAGCAGGCCAAGCACCTCAACATGTATTTACTTTTGGATTCTATTATGGATTCTTACAAGTAACTGGATCAGGTATCACATTAGGTCTTGTTTTCTTAATGATGAGAAGTAAAGCTAAATCACTTAAAGCTATAGGTAAATTAGGTATAGTACCAAGTTTCTTTGGAATAAATGAGCCGGTAATATTTGGTGCACCATTAATAATGAACCCATTTATGTTTTTACCATTCGTATTTGGACCAGTAGTAGTTGCAGGTTTAAATTATCTAGCTATGTCAACAGGATTAGTTGGACTTCCATTATACGAAGCACCAGGATTCCTACCACCAGGATTCCAAGCCTTTTTATTAACATTAGATTGGAAAGCATTTGCTCTAGCAATATTTAATGTATTATTTATGACAGCATTATACTATCCATTCTTCAAGGCTATGGAAAAAGACGAATTAAGAAAAGAAGCTATTGCAGAAGGAAAGGCTAATGGAGTAGCGTAATAGATATAGAAATAAAGTGCTTTGCACTTTATTTTTTTGAAGGGAGATAATAATGGGAACTATACATATAGAAGCTAATAAAGAAGAGATTGCTAAAATAGTACTTATGCCAGGGGATCCTTTAAGAGCACAATTTATTGCAGAAAATTATTTAGAAGATGCAGTACAAATAAATAAAGTTAGAAATATGTTTGGATTTACAGGGTACTATAAAGGAATTAGAGTAACTGTAATGTCATCAGGTATGGGAGGCCCATCAATGGGAATATACTCACATGAGCTTTTTAATAAGTATGATGTAGATGCTATTATAAGAATAGGTTCTACTGGAGCTTATAGTGAAAAGTTAAATATGCATGATGTAATGCTTGTTGAAAGTAGTTGGAGTCAATCTACCTATGCTAAAACTTATAGCGGATATGAAGAAGATATTGTTTATCCAAATAGTGAATTAAACTCTCTTATTAAAGAAGTATCAGATAACTTAAATATTAGTATAAAGACAGGTAGGATACATTCAACTGATGCTTTCTACACAATGGATAAAAGTGTACTACATCATATAAGAGACACTTACGGATGTCTTGGAGTAGAGATGGAATCTTTCGCTCTATTACATAATGCAAATGTTGCAGGAAAGAAAGCAGCATGCCTATTAACAGTTGCAGATCATGCCTTAACTAATGAGAAGGCTACAGTTGAAGAAAGACAACATGCTTTTGAAAATATGATAAAGTTAGCCTTAGGTACAGTAGTAGAGTATTCTAAATAGTAGTAAAATTAAGTGAAAATATAATAAGTTATTAAAAGTCTAAGTATATAAAATTTATACTTAGGCTTTTTTTTCTTGCAAAAAAAAGATATATTAGTAAAAATAAGTAAAACTATGTATAATAAGTTATATAGATGAAGAAAATGTTTTCAAAATGGAGATTATTAATGAGAAAGCGAAAAAGTACATTGCAAAAGGAACTAATAGTTTTATGTGTTTTTACCTGTGTAGTAGCCATGATAGTTCAAGGTGGAATATTAACTAGCGTATTTGCTAGAATATTTTCTAAGAATGTTAGAGAGGATATATCTTTTTATATAGAAAGAGTGAATAATGATTTTAACAATAAATTACAATTTTTAGAGGAAAGCATTATGTATATACGTAATGATTCTATTATGGCTGATTTTTTTAATGATGTTAATTATAGCAAAGAAGAAGTAAGTAAGAGATTAAGTTATTGTGGTAATCTTTTTTCAGAAAGAAATATGGTAAATCAAAATTATCCGTTTATTACTCAGATTTTCTTGTTTAATAATAAGGGGGATAGTATAAATAGCATTTTTTACCCTACCACTATTGAACATTTGAAGTTAGTATCTGAAGAGTATAGTGAGATAAATAAAAAGTTTTTAACTGAAAATAGTGAATATTATTTTAAGATAAATAAAAGTAGTGTAGATATAGTATTCAAAATTTATGATAAGTATTTAGTTGAAAAAGGAAGTTGCATAGTTCAATTAAATAGCTTGGCTATAAAGGAAATATTTAATGAAATTGAAAAGTATAATGATTCAAAATGGGTATTAGTTGGTAATGATAGTTTAGTAGTTCAGTCAAATAATATCGAAGATATATATGATGAAATAATTTATAAAGGGGATACAAGTGTTGAAGATAATAAAAAAGACTTAAATAGTAAGTATTTTTTATCTCAAAAGCAAAACTCTTTTGGATTAAAAACAATGGTATTAGTTTCAAAATCTAATATTTATGATTATATAAAATCTAGCATAATGATTATGGTGGGAATAATTATTATATTACTTTTATGTATTGCAGCTATTGTATTTTTTGTTGCATATCGTTTTACTGTGCCTTTGAAAATAGTAGCAGATAAAATAAGAGAATTTGGAAAAGGAAACTTTGATACTAAGCTTGAGGAGTTTAACACCCAAGAGTTAACAGATATAAGCTTTGTTTTTAATGAGATGACAGATAAGATTAACTATCTAATAAAACAGGTATATGAAAATCAGTTATTAACTACAAAAGCTCAAATTCAATATTTACAATCACAGATAAATCCACATTTTATGTTTAATATTTTATCTATGATAGGTATAAAGGCCAAAATGTCTGATAATGATGAAGTGCATAAGATGATATATGCTTTTTCGAAGCTAATACAAGGGAAAATATTTAGAAAAGAAGAAATTACAATTCCTTTATCAGAAGAAATGGAACTAGTTGAGTTTTATCTATTCTTACAAAGTAACAGATTTGCAGATAAAATTTCGTACAATATAACTTATGAGGATGAAGAGTTAAAAAAAATATTAATACCTAGATTAAGTATAGAGCCAATTGTAGAAAATGCGGTACTACATGGATTAGAACCGAAAGAAGATTCAGGAACAATAGAGGTATTAATTAGAAAAGATGGAGATAGCCTTTTAATAGAAGTTAAAGATGATGGTGTAGGGTTCAATCAAGAGGAGAGTTATAATGATACAGTTGCTTACAAAGAACATACTCATGTTGGGATATATAACACCCAAAAATTAATAAATAACTTATATGGTGATGATTTTGGAATTGATATAGAAAGTAAGGTTGGGGTAGGAACTTCAGTATTTATTAAATTACCTATGTAAAGGAGTTAAGTCATGTGGAAAGTAATGATTGCAGATGATGAGGTTTTTATAAGAGATGGTTTAAAAAAGTTAATTAAATGGGATACTTTAGGGTGTGAGTTAGTATACTCTGCAAAAAATGGACAAGACTTATTAGATAATTTTAGTGTTTGTATTCCTAATATAGTTATACTAGATATAAAAATGCCAATAATGAGTGGATTAGAAGTAGTAGCATATTTAAGAGAACACTATCCAGAAATAAAAATTGTTTTGCTTACAGCTTATGCAGATTTTGAATATACAAAGCAAGCAATATTATATTCAGTAAATGATTATATAGTGAAAACAGCTATTTTAGAAGAAATACCTAACACAATTTCACGCATTGTGAAAGACTTAGAGGAAGCAAAGGTGAAAGCTAATATAGTACCACAGGGAGAAAGATTATTTTATAGAATTTTAATAGAAGATTCAATTATTACTGATGATTATTATTTTGAGTATAAACATTATTATGATTCATTTAATGAAAAGTTTCCTTCTTTTTCTCTTATTTTATGTCAGATAGTAAATGAAAATATTCAGCTTAATAGCGCTTTACAAAAGAGTATTTTTGATTTGATGAAAACAGTTTTTGATGGAAATACTTTTAGAAGCTTTAAAGTTAGTAGAACCGAATATTGTATCATAATTGATGGAGATATAAATAAGAAGGAAAAGATAGAATTTTTATGTAATAAATTTAATAATTTGGCTCAAAGCTTTTTAGGAATCAAGACTATTATAGGTATAAGTAGATTTTACTCTAGAATAGAAAATGTTAGTAAGGCATATAAAAATACCTTAAAGGAAATAATGCAGAACTTTGATGGAGGAAATAATGTAGTTTTCTTTGAAAAAGGAAAGATAAATTATGTAAATAGAAAAGAACAGTTTTATATAGTAGACAGTATAGTAGATAGTATTAATAATGGAAGATATTTAGAAAGTGTAGATAGTCTAGATAAGCTAATAAATTTATATAATATAAACGGATTAGCTACAACTAAAAGTAGTTTAATTCTTTTATTGGCCACATGTAGAAAGATATGGCGTGATCAAGGTGCAGATTTAGATAAGGTAATATTTGATAATAGGAATATAGATTCAGAAATATTAAACACAAAAAAAGTTTTAGAGCTTAAAAATATTTTTAATGATATTATCAATGACACAGTAAAACTAGTACTAGAACAAAAAGAAAGAAGAGATGATTTAATTAGAGATATAGATAATTATATAAATAATAATTATTGCAATAGAATCACATTAGATGAAATAGCTAATGAAGTTCATGTTAATTCAAGTTATTTAAGTAGAATTTATAAATTAAAGACAGGAAAGAATTTATTTGATGTAGTAAATATTAAAAAGATTGAAAAGTCAAAAGAGTATATAGCTAAGTATAATAAAAAAATAAATGAAGTTGCTCTTTTAGTAGGATTTTCAGACTCAGCTTATTTTTCAAGGGTATTTAAAAAATACACAGGGCTAACACCAAAAGAGTTTGAAAGAGCAGAATTAAGTAAAATGAAAAGTGGGATAATATGAGAGGGAAATATATACGGTTATTAATTATGCTTGTTGCATTAATGTCATTATTCATTTCATGTAGCGATAATAACCTAAATGAAGAGATAATTCAAATTACTTTGCTTCATGGATGGGGAACAATGGAAGAAGACCATATTGCAATGCGTAAAATTTATGAAGACTTTGAAAAAGAAAATCCAGGTATACATATTAATTTATTATCAATGCCTTCATCAGAAGATGCTGTTAATAAAGCTATAGATATGATATCAATAGGAAATGTGCCTGACATTATATTTACAGGTGGAATAGGCTACGATACAATTTATAAATTTATGGTTGAAAAAGACTATGCAGTAAATTTATTTCCTTATATAGAAAACGATGATGAGTTTAAAGGTAATATTCCTAAATCAGTAATTCAGTATTGGGAAAATGATAATAAGGAAATTTTTACATTACCAGATGTGTTTTTAATGAGTGGATATTGGTATAATGCAGATATATTTTCACAAGCCGGAATAAAAGAACCACCGAAGACGTGGGATGAATTCTTAGATATGTGTAAGAAAATAAGAAACTGGGCTGATGATATCAATGAGGATATAGTACCAATATGCTTTAACTCAGAGAATAGCATAGCGTTATTTGATTATCTAGTTTCATCTAATGGAGGCGATTTTCATAGTATAAACAATGAGTGGCGAGCTGAACTTAATTATAATACGTTATATGAAAATCTAAAAAAACTTCAAGTTATATTTGAGTATTCAACTGATTTAAATAAAGAATTCACTTATAGAGATAGCCTTAATAATTTTAATAATAATAAATCGGCAATATATATAAATGGAGTATGGGCCAATTCTATGATAGATCAGAATATAAATGCTAAATACGCGGCATTTCCGATGAATTCAGGTAAAACAATTGCTAGTAAATCTTCTTGTATTGGGTATATAGTTGGAAATACAAAAGATCAAGATAGAATAGAGGCCTCTATAAAATTAGTTAAATATATGCTTAGTGATAATGTGCAAAATAGGCTTTTAGAGGAAACAGGCCAAGTCCCTATAAATCCTAAAATAAATATTGAAGAATATAGGGAGAGTATGCCGAGATTATATGAGGCAGTTAATGTGGTAAATAATGCAGATATGCATATACCTATTCCGGTTAACTTCTGGAATGAAAAGAAGAGGGTGTATTTTATGAATAATATCTTAGATGTGTTAAATCGAAAAATCGAACTAGATGAATTTGTGAAAAATATTGAAACAGAGTAACTCAAAAAAGGGTAAAAATAGTGCAATAAAAAGTAAATATTTTAATAATATAAAAAAGAAATTCTTAAGATTAAGAGTTTCTTTTTATTTTTATAAAAAATATAAATAGAGTACAAAAAAAGGTAAACGTTTTACATGGAGTTTGAAAAGCTTGCTTGATATTATAAATATGTAATAAGGGAGGAGAGATAACATGAAAAAAAGAGTATTGGGTGTATTATTAACAATGGCAATGGCAACGAGTTTATTCGTAGGATGTGGAAATAAAGGAACAGAGGAAGTTGGTAATGAGACTTCTAATAATTCAAATGTTCTAGAATTCTATCATGGATATTTCCATGAAGAAAGTGAATGGCCAGCGGCTAAGGTTATGAGGGATATTTATGATGACTTTGCTAAACAACATGAAGGTGGAGATGTTGTATTTAAACCAGTAGCTGTAGAAAATTATTTAGATATAATGAATAATAAAGTAGCTAGTGGTAATTTTCCAGATATGATTGACTTAGCTGGAAATCCAGTATCATTAGCGGCTATAACACAAGGTTTAGTATATGATATGAAACCATATATTGATTCGGAAAATTTGAAGGATGCTGTAGGTATTAATTATACTCAAAACGATATTGATGGATCAATTTATACAGTTCATGATCAATTATTAACATTAGGCTTTTGGTATAACAAAAATCTTATGAAAGAATCAAATGTAGAGTTACCAGAAACGTGGAATAATTGGGATGACTTTGGTAAGGCTATGGCTAGTATAAGAGAAAATGGAAAAGATGGAAATTATGCATATGGATCAGGTCAAGGATCTATTCGTTGTTTTAATGCTTATTTAGGACAAGTTAAACCTGAATTGTTAGATAAGGACTTATCAAAAGAAATTATTGAATCAAAGGAATTTGCAGATGCATTTAAGACAATAGCGACTTTAGATCAAGAAAATGGATCAGCTAATGCAGGTTCTTCAGCGAACGATTTCTCAGCTGATTTCTCTGATGGAAAATCTTCAGTATTCTTTAATGGTGTATGGGCAGCTGGTGGATTTGCAGGAGATGATAGTGTTAAACCAGCTATATTCCCTGGTAATGTAGCACTTTCTTCAGCAGGCGGAGGATTAACAATAAGTAGTAAGATGGACGAAGCTAAAATCGAATTAGCTTTAGAATTTGTAAAATACATAACGAGCGAAGAAGTTCAAAAGAAGATTTTCTTAGAAGTTGGAGCTAACCCATGTAATACGAACTTAAATATAAATGATTTAGCAAAAGAAAAGAATGATCCAACAGCTATATTATTAGCAGAAGCTTGTGATCAAGCAAATAATGCAAAAACTATAGTAAAAACTATTGACTCTGCATGGGGTGGAGATATTCAAACTGCAATAGCGAATAAGCTAATTGAATGTTCAGTAGCAGGTGTAGATATAGATGCTAAATTTGAAGAGTTAAAAAGTGAATTAGTTGTACTTATAGAGTAATAATGAAAAAGTATAGGATGAATTCATCCTATACTTTTATAAGGAGGATTTTATGCTATCGTTAGATAAACTACGTGCCAAAGAAAAAAGTAATTTAAAAATTAAGGTTAAAAAAAATAGTATGGCATCAGCAAAAAATAAAAAGAAATTATGGATTTTTCTTTTTCTATTACCGACTTTATGTGCATTTTGTTTATTTTATCTATATCCTATATTAACAGTATTTGCAACATCTTTTGCAAAATGGGATTATTCAAATATTTTAAAACCTGAATTTTATAAAGGTAAGGAATTATTCACTAATTATAAATATATTCTTACTGAATATCCATACTTTTGGGAAGCTTTAAGAAATTCTATGGCTTGGGCCTTATGTGGAGTTGTAATCCAAGTGCCTATAGCTGTTACAGTAGCTATAATGTTATCAAAAAGTTTACCAGGATGGAAGTTTGCTAGAAATGTTTATATTATTCCAAATATAATTTCTACAGCTGCTATGGGACTTATATTTTTACAAATATATAATCCTAGATTTGGAGTAATAAATCAAATAATTCAGCTATTCGCTCCAGGATTTGATCAGAATATACTGTTATTACCTAAAGTTAACTTTTGGGCAATGACATTCTCATATATTTTATTTGCAGGTTCATCCACGATAATGATATTAGGGCAAATTTTTGCAATACCAACTGAAATATATGAAGCTGCAACCTTAGATAATATAACTGGATGGAAAAGAGAATGGTATATAACTTTACCACTAATAAAAGATACTATAAAAACAGTAACAATTTTAGCGGCTACAGCTGGATTCTTATTATATAACGAGGTATATTTCCTGACGCAAGGAGCAGCAGGCACTAAGAGTATTAGTTATATAATTCGTGAGCTAGCTATAACAAGCTCTAGAACTCAATATGCCCGTGCTAATACGGTTGGAGTAATACAAATATTAGGGGGACTATTTATTATTATAGTAATTAATCTATTATTTAAAAGTAGGAAAAAGGAGGAGTGGAACTGATGAAGATTAAAAGACGTAAAAAACTTACTATTAATGGTTTATCAAAAGGCGGAAAGATATCTGTATATATTGGAATGATACTTATGTCAATTATAGCCTTATTTCCATTAGTATGGGTGGTTATATCATCATTTAAAGGCGATCCATTAGCTGAGCCAGGATTTGCATTACCAAGCAAACTTGTATTTGATGGATATATTAGTGTATTTAAAGATATGAACATACTTCGTTATTTTGGAAACAGTATAATAGTGTCACTTACTTCAGTTGTTTTAAGTATTACAATGATATCTTTGTCTGCTTATGTTGTAGCGAGAACAGAGTTTAAAGGAAAAGGTATAGTAACAGCTTTATTGTTATCTACAATGTTTATACCAGCAACAGCAATGACATTTCCAGTTTATAATTTAGTAAACAATATGGGGATTCATAATAAGCATAGTGGGTTAATCTTTATTTATACATGTAGTGGAATAGCTGTTAGCTTTTTTATAATTAAAAATTACTTTGCAACAATTCCAAAGGAAATTGAAGAAGCAGCTTTTATAGATGGATGTAACTTTTTTCAGACATTTACAATGATAATCTTTCCTATAGCTAGACCAGGGATTATGACAGCGGCAGTATTAGCATTTATGAATAACTGGAACGAGTATTATTGGTCTTCTATGGTGTTAATAGATAAAGAAAAATTAACTGTACCAGCATTACTTTCTCAATTTACAACTAGTTTTAGTACAAACTATAATGGTCTATTTTCAGCAATAGTTGTAATTGTAATTCCTCCAATTATTTTATTCTGTTGTTGCTCTAAGTATTTTGTTGAGGCCTTATCAGGTGGGGCAGTGAAGGGCTAAAGTAAAAACATATAATTAGCTTATAAAGTTTAGAATTTACTGATAGTAAAAATAGTATTTATTTAAATAAAAGGAGAATATTATGTCTGATATGTATACTAGAACTGAATGGTTTAGAAATGATAGATTTGGAATGTTTATTCATTGGGGATTATATGCTATTCCTGCTCGTGGGGAATGGGTTATGAGTAAAGAAAAAATGACTGTAGATGAATATAGAAAGTACTTTGAAGAATTTAATCCTACTGAATATAATCCTAGAGAATGGGCAAAATTGGCTAAAGAAGCAGGAATGAAATATGTTGTTTTAACAGCAAAGCATCATGATGGATTTTGTTTGTTTGATTCAAAGCTTACAGAGTATAAATCAACTAATACAAAAATAGGTAAGGATTTAGTTAAAGAGTTTGTTGAAGCAGTAAGAGAAGAAGGTTTAAAAGTTGGACTTTATTTTTCGCTTATAGATTGGTCACATAAAGATTATCCTAAATATGGAGATGCTTTTCATCCAATGAAAGATAATTTAGATTATAAAAATGAAGAGATTGACTTTGATAGATATCTTAAATTTATGCATGGGCAAGTTGAAGAAATAGTAACGAACTATGGAAAGTTAGATATTTTGTGGTTTGATTTTTCTTATGACGATATGATGGGAGAAAAGTGGAAAGCAACTGAGCTTATAAAGATGGTTAGGGAAAAGCAACCTGATGTTATAATAGACAATCGTTTAGAAACATCTGGAGAAGGATTTGGAAGTATGGTCGAAGAGGAGCCGAGCATTTATTCTGGAGATTTTGCAAGTCCTGAGCAGATAATTCCGCCACAAGGAATTACTAATGTTTTAGGAAAGCCTGTTCCATGGGAATTATGTATGACGATGAATAACAACTGGGGATATTCATCAACAGATTTTGAGTACAAGCCTACGTATCTAATAATAAGAAAATTAGTTGAATGTGTTAGTAAGAATGGAAATATGATTTTAAATGTTGGACCTGATGCAAATGGAAGAATACCTTATGAAAGTAAAAAGAAACTAAGAGAAATTGGAGAGTGGATGAGTAAAAATAAAGATTCTATTTATGGATGTAGTGCATTAAATGTTGATAAGCCGGAATGGGGAAGATACACAAAAAAGGATAATAAGATATATGCACATATTTTTGAATGTCCAATAGGGCCATTAGCATTAACAGGGATAAGAGGTAAGGATATTAAGTTAATGAGACGCTTAGCAGATGGATCTGAAGTAAAAAGAGGTGAAAGTTGGGTAACTGCTGCTTATGAAGACATTCCTTTTGCAACGCTTGGTGAGATACCTCATTTTACTTACAAGCTACCAGATGATAGAGATACTGTAATTGAAATAACAATGAAAGAAGGAAATGACATATGAAGCAAGTAACAGCTGTTTTAATTGGAGCAGGGCAAAGAGGGGTAGAAGCATATGCTTCATATGCATTAAATTATCCAAATGAATTAAAGTTTGTTGCTGTGGCAGAACCAAGAGAAGATAGAAGAGAAGATTTTAGAAAACAACATAACATACCCTTAGAAAATTGTTTTTCAGATTGGAAGGAATTATTATCAAAGCCTAAAATGGCAGATTGTATTTTAATTTGTACTCAAGATAAGATGCATTATGAGCCAGTTAAGGAAGCTTTTGAAAAAGAATATCATATTTTATGTGAAAAACCTATGAGTCCTAATAAAGAAGAATTAATAGAAATAGGACATCTAGCAGAACAAAGTGATAAAGTTTTAAGTATATGTCATGTGCTTAGATATTCACCTTTTTTCATTAAGATAAAGGAGATTATAGATAAAGGAACAATAGGAAAATTAGTTTCTGTTCAACATATAGAAAGTATAGGATACTGGCATATGGCACATAGCTTTGTACGTGGTAATTGGAGAAATAAAGAGTTAAGTAGTCCAATTATCTTACAAAAATGTTGTCATGATATGGATATACTAACTTGGCTTGTTGGTAGCAGATGTAAAAGTGTAAGTAGTTATGGTGATTTACTACACTTTACAAAGAATAATGCGCCTAAAAATGCACCTAAATATTGCATGGATGGCTGTAGTGAAAGAGATAATTGTCCGTTTTTTGCACCAAGATTTTATTTAGAGCATCCTAAAGCTGATACTGATGGATTTGCTAAGGTTGTAAGCTTAGACACTTCAAGGGAAAGTATATTGAAAGAGTTAGAAAAAGGACCATATGGCAGATGTGTATATCATTGCGATAATGATGTAGTAGATAATCAGGTTGTTAATCTTCAATATGAAAATGGAGTAACAGTTAGCTTTACTATGTGTGCATTTACTAACAAGTGTGAACGTGTAATAAATATTATGGGAACTAAAGGTCAAATTAGAGGTAATATGGAAGAGAATACTATTGAAGTAGTTGATTTTGTGACTGGAAACACTACAAAGATAGAATTACATGTACCAGCAACAGGGCATAGTGGAAGTGATGTATCTATGATGAAAGATTTTGTTTCACTAGTAGCTTCGGATGGAAATAATGAATGTAAGAGTAGTGCATTGGAAGCTATACAAAGTCACTTAATAGCTTTAGCTGCTGAGGAAAGTAGATTAGATAAAGGGAAAAATATAGAGTTATAATTAGTAGATTAAAAAACTTCGTTGAAGATAATTCGATGAGGTTTTTGTTTTTAATACAACTTAAAAAAATTATAATATTTTGTTATAAAACATAAGAATGTTGCTTATAAATTAAAGGAGATTTAAATAAACTTAAACATTCAGTATACTTTTTTTGAAAGCTAGTTTTATGAGAGGTGACTAATATGAAAGATATAATATCTATATTGAATGATCCAAAGGTATTTGAAATTAATAGGTGCAAGGCACATTCAGACCATTATTTTGAAGGATATAATACATTTAAGTATTCTTTAAATGGTAATTGGAAATTTAGCTATAGTGATAATTTAGATAAGGCAGAAAAGGATTTTTATAAAAAAGACTTTGATGTGAATGAATGGGCTGAGATAAAAGTACCTGGTCATATTCAAATGCAAGGATATGACAGACCACAGTATGTAAACACAATATATCCTTGGGATGGATGTGAAGATGTTTCTGCAGGACAAGCTCCCAAAGATTTTAATCCAGTAGGAAGCTATGTTAAGTTTTTAGAACTAACAGAGGATGATTTAAAAGATAACAATAAGATATACTTATCATTCCAAGGCGTAGAAAGTTCATTTACTTTATATATAAATGGAGAATTTATAGGGTATAGTGAAGATACATTTACACCTTCAGAATTTGAAGTAAGTAAAGTTTTAAAGTCTGGATTGAATAAAATTGCTGTTCAAGTATACAAGTGGTGCTCAGGTAGTTGGCTTGAGGATCAAGATTTTTGGAGATTTTCAGGGATATTTAGGGATGTATTTGTATATAGTGTTCCTAAAGTTCATGTATACGATTTAAAGGTTGTTGCAGAAGTTGATGATAAATATAAAAATGGAATACTGAAATCTAATTTATTACTTAATGGTAACGGAGAAGCTATAGTTCAATATGAGTTATTAGATAAAGATGATGAAGTTATTATAAGTGGAGAAAAAGATAACATATCAATTAAGAATGAGATAACTATAGATTTAGAAATGAAAGTAGATAATCATAATTTATGGAGTGCAGAAGCACCATTCTTATATACTCTAAAAATATTATTAATTGCAGATGGTGAAGTAATTGAAACAGTAATGCAAAAAGTAGGTTTTAGAAGATTTGAACTAAAGAATGGAATAATGCAGTTAAATGGTAAGAGAATTGTATTTAACGGAGTTAATCGTCATGAGTTTAACTGTAATAGTGGTAGAGTAGTTTCTGAAGAGGATATGATTTGGGATTTAAAAACTATGAAGAAGAATAACATAAATGCCGTTAGAACTTCCCATTATCCTAATAATACAAGATTTTATGAATTATGTGATGAGTATGGGTTATATGTAATTGATGAAGTAAATCTTGAGTCACATGGTACTTGGGGGTTATGTACTGGCCCAAGAAAATACAATGATGAAAATATACTTCCAAATGATAAAGAAGAGTGGGTGCCTTTATTATTAGACAGAGCTAATTCAATGTTTGAGAGAGATAAAAACCATCCTTCTATATTGATTTGGTCTTGTGGAAATGAATCCTTTGGTGGAGAAGATATTTATAAGATGAGTAAATTTCTACAAGGTAAAGACGATACTAGACTTGTACATTATGAAGGCATATTCAATGATAGAAGATATAATGACACATCACAAATTGAAAGTCAAATGTATACAAAGGTACACAATATAAAAGAATTTTTAAAGGAAAATAGAGATAAGCCTATGATATGTTGCGAATATGCTCATGCCATGGGAAATTCCTTAGGTGCTTTATATAAATATACAGATTTAACGGAAGAAGATCCTTTATATCAAGGCGGATTTATATGGGATTTTATAGACCAAGCTATAATGAAGAAAAATAGTAGTGGTGAAAAGTTCTTAGCTTATGGTGGTGATTTTGAAGATAGACCAACAGATTATAATTTTTGTGGTAATGGATTAGTATTTGCTAATAGAGAAGTTACTCCTAAGATGCCTGAGGTTAAATATTGTTATCAAAATATAAAAATAAAAATATTAGAAGATAAGATTAATATAAAAAACAAAAACTTATTTACCAATCTGAATGAATATGAGTGTTTCTTTATTTTAACTAGGGATGGAGTAGAAATAGATAGAAAGACTACTATTATAGATTTAGCTCCAATGTGCGAGAAGAGTATTGAGATACCATTTATAAGAGAGAATAATACTGGAGAATATATTTTAACAGTTTCTTTCTGTTTAAGTAAAGATGAAATATGGGCAGAAGAAGGTTACGAAATTGCTTTTGAGCAAAAAGTACTTTATGTAGTCAAAGAAGACAAAAAAGAATATAAAGGAAAGCTTTCTATTGTAGATGGAGATATTCACGTAGGGGTACATGGAGAAAACTTTAGAGTAGTATTCTCAAGAGTTAAAGGTGGATTAGTTTCTTATGTATATGATGGTAAGGAATATATTTTAGAAAGGCCTAAGCTAAACTTTTGGAGAGCTCCAGTAGATAATGATATTGCAAATGGAATGACCTTTAATAATAGTATATGGAAAATTGCAAGTCTTTATGGAAAAGCTTCTATGGAATATTATAATGAGTTAGAAGATGGAGTAGAAGTTTGTTATAGTCACAGGTTACCTATGGTAGATAAGGTGAAAATAGATGTTAAATATCTTGTTAAGAAGGATGGAACTATAGATATAACAGGAGAATATTTTGGAGCGGAAGGAATTCCTAATATGCCTGAGTTTGGAATGATGTTTACATTAAAATCAGACTTAGATAAAGTTCTTTGGTATGGAAGAGGCCCAGAAGAAAGTTATTTTGATAGGAAGCATGGATGTAAAATTGGAATATATGAAGGATTAGTAACAGATTTCACACCATATTTAAGACCCCAAGAATATGGTAATAAGTCAGATGTGAGATATGCTAAGGTATTTAATGACAATAAAGATGAGTTGATATTTAAAGGTGAGAACCTTAATTTTAGTGCATTACCATATACTCCACATGAAATAGAAAATGCAGCTCACTTTTATGAGTTACCTCCAATAAACCACACTATAGTTCGAGTATCACAAGAACAAATGGGAGTAGGAGGAGACGATACATGGGGGGCTCCAGTTCATAAGGAGTTTACAATTTCGGGAGAAGAAAATCATAAGTTTAAATTTACTTTTGGAGGAAAAGAAAAATAAACTAATTAAATAAATTGTTTGCTACTCTCACAAAGAGAATGTTGCCTTTGGCAAGAGAAATATATGCTTTCAGCAAAGAGAAATATTCAGCAAGCTGAATAGAAATATGTGGCTAAGGGCACAGAGAAGCATATGCCTATGGTATCAATATTATATTTGCCACAGGCATATTTATCTTCACCAAAGGTGAATATTTCTCTGTCAGAATGACATATTTCTCTTGTGAGTTTCGCGAACAATGTTATTTTAGTCATAGTGTAGCTTTACTTTAGTAAAATATTCTTCAGAACATTTTTTACATAAAACCTTTAAGTTTTCATCAGAATCAGAAGAAATAGGGCTAATATTGTACACATCTAAATTTGCGATATTACCACATTCTTCACACATATATTTAGCATTTTCAAATGCTAAATGACGTTTTTCTTTCGATGAGACTATTTGATTTGATTCGATATTTTCTTCGGATAAATCTTTTTTGTTGTGTTTTAGGATGAAAATATTACTTTTTTCTGATACAGTACCTTTAAACTTAGAAAAAAATTTCGTCATCAAATTAGAATTTTCTTTAGTTCTAGTAATTCTAAATTTTAAATAATATTCTTTTAAAACTGTTGTAACTAGGCTAATAAAATAAAGTCCTAGTATAAAATAAATTAAATTAAACATAAAAATCACCAATGGTATTTTTCCCTTGAATAGCGTTTTTAATACATATATTTAAATATACAATTATATTAATTAAAAAGCTAAAAGTAAATGATGAGAGTTTAGGGGGACTGGGGATTAGGGTGCTTTAAAACAATAATAAATAGAATGAAAAATTTGAACTTGATGTTAATAAAAGTAAGTATTAATTGTAATACTTATTTAAAAATTGTACTTGTCTTTTTTGAAAATATTAGTATAATAATTATATTGATATATACGTTAATATAATTGAATATGATTTTTGGTTCATCGGAGGGTATATATTACATTGGTAAATATGCTGGATAAGATGCGGAGATAATCCGTTCTTATCCAGCTTTTTTTATTTTTCTAAGTATACACGCTTTCTATTTTAGAATAAAAAACTTACTACAATAGAAGGTTGCAATTATTATAAATATATATTTTAGGAGGTCTTTATGAAGCAAAAAACATTATCATTAACTGAAGGAGCAATAGGAAAAACACTGTTAAGATTTGCAGTGCCATTTTTACTAGCAAGTTTATTGCAAGCTTTATATGGTGCAGTTGATTTATTTGTTGTAGGGCAATACGCTGATTCTGCTGCTGTTTCTGCTGTAGCTATAGGAAGTCAACTTATGCAGACAATAACAGGGATTGTACTTGGAATATCTATGGGAGGAACTGTTTTAATAGGTCATTGTATAGGAGAAAAAAATGATAAGGGAGCCGCAAAAGCTGTTGGCACAATAACTATTTTGTTTATTATGATAGCTATTATTTTAACTCCAATTATGATATTTGGAACTAATTTATCAGTATCTTTAATGCATACACCAAATGAAGCTATAGATTATGCTAGGCAATATATCTTTATATGTGCTTGTGGGATTCCTTTTATAGTAGGATACAATGCAGTAAGTGGTATTTTTAGGGGAATAGGAGATTCCAAAACACCTATGTATTTTATTGCCATAGCATGTGTAGTAAATATAGTTGCTGACTTTATATTAGTTGGTGGACTTAACATGGGAGCTTCAGGAGCAGCTATAGCAACTATTTTAGCCCAAGCTATAAGTTTAATAATATCTATTATATTTATTAAAAAGAGAGGATTTTCTTTTGAATTCAATAAGGAATATGTAAGAGTTGATAAATATTCATTAAAACGTATTTTAAAAGTAGGGTCGCCTCTAGCCCTTCAAGATGCATTAGTAAATATATCATTTTTATTAATAACTGTAATAGTCAATGGTATGGGGTTAGTAGCGTCAGCATCAGTAGGGGTTGTTGAAAAGGTAATAATATTTGCAATGCTTCCACCAACCGCTTTTGCAGCAGCAGTAGCAACAATGACAGCTCAAAATATCGGGGCAAATAAACCTGGTCGTGCAATAAAAGGGTTAAGGTATGGAATAGGATATTCGCTTATATGTGGAATATTAGTATGCATATATTGTCAGTTTTTACCTCATACAATTACAGGTATATTTACTAAAGATGTAGAGGTTATAGCCTCAGCAGCTATGTACTTGAAGTCATATTCTTTTGATTGCATGTTAGTAGCAGTTATATTTTGTATGAATTCATATTTTAGTGGATGTGGTAGATCTATGATTTCTTTTATTCATAGTATGATTGCAACATTTGGAGTCCGTATTCCAATATCATATCTAATGAGTAAAATGACTAACACTTCATTATTTAAGATGGGCTTAGCTTCACCAGTAGCATCCTTTGTCTCAGTAGTTATATGTTTCGGGTATTTTATTTGGTTAAAAAAACATCATAATATAGCCAAATCTGAAGATGAATATATTACTATATCTTAGAGAAACATTTGCTTGGGTAATGAAAAATAACAATCATTAATAAATATTTTTCTCATAGAATTATTAATATAGAACTATATAGGGAGAATCAGTTATGGATAAGTCGATAAAATATTATGAAGTATTAATGGTAAGAAGAAATAGTGAGTTTTTTAGAAAGTATAAACTTCCAGTAGGGTATACTATTAAACCTTATGAGGAAGGTATGGAAGAAAAATGGGCTGAACTTGAGACAGAAGTAGGTGAATTTAATAATATTTTAGATGCTAGGAAGTATTTTGAAAATGAATTTATTAAAGAGGATGTTGATTTAAGTAATTATTGTTATTTTGTGGAGAGCCCTAAAGGAAATGTAGTTGCTACAGCTTCATTATGGTTTGGTAAGCATTTTGATGAAGGAATAAAGTATAGATTGCACTGGGTAGCGGTACATCCAGATTATAGAGGCAAGGGATTAGCAAAGGCACTTATATCCTATATTTTAAAAAATGAAAAATTAAAAGATGAAAAATATATATATTTAACTACTCAAAGTTGGAGCTATAAGGCTGTGAATTTATACTTAAGGTTTGGATTTAAACCTTACTCAGGAAGTAGGCCTGAAAATTGGGAGTGTTGTCATATGGATTTTGAAAATTATAATAATGAGGCTTGGGAACTTATATGGAGTAAAATTAAGTGAAATTAAAGTAAAAAAATAAGAGGATACTTAGTAAGTTTTATTAAAGTAATCTGTTTTTTATTTAAGACTATAAATGAGAATTTTGATATAAAAAACAACTACTTAACATATAGTATACAAAGTTATAAATTATGGGGAGGAATTTATGGCTGTTGGTATAGGTATAAAGGGCGTTAGAGAATTATTTCCAGAGTATTATCTAGAGATGTTATATGAAATATATACGCCGAAAGAGGTTGACTTAATATTAAAAAGCTATTTACTAGGAAGGAAAACTACCTTTAGAATTAATAGGCTAAAAGAAGACGGGGATAAGGTTTTAGATGAATTAAAAAGAAAGAATATTAAGGTAGATAGATGTACTTGTTATAAAGATGTTTATATATTAAAAGAAAAACAAGACAGACTACTACAAGGCTTAGAAGCTTATAAGAATGGAAATATATATTTACAAAATTTATCTAGTATAATGCCAGCTGAGATATTAGATGTAAATAAGAAAGATAAGGTTCTTGATATGTGTGCAGCACCAGGTGGTAAAACTTTGAAGCTGGCAGAGAAGATGAATAATGAAGGCGTAATAGTTGCAAATGAAGTAAATAAGATTAGATATGAACGGTTAAAGTTTAATTTAGAAAAACTTGGGGCAAAGAATGTTACGTCATTAAATTTAGATGGCAGGAGGCTAATGCATATTTATAAGGAATATTTTGATAAAATACTTCTTGATGTACCATGTTCAGGAGAGGGGACAATTAATATTAAAAATACTAAAAAACTTAAGCTATTAAAGAATAGTCCTTTCGTAAAGGTACAAAAAGAGCTTATACAATCAGCTTTTGTTGCATTGAAAAAAGGCGGGATTATATTATATTCAACATGTACAATTTCGCCACAAGAAAATGAAGAAGTAATAAATTATTTACTAAAAAGGCATAAAGATGCAGAAATTTTGACTATAAATTTAAATATAACTAACTATAAAAGTGGAATAATTTCTTTTAAGGATAAGGTTTATGATGAGAGAATAGGTAAATCTATTAGGATTATTCCAAATGAATTTATGGAGGGTTTTTATATTTGCTTAATTAGTAAAAAAAGTTAAAATGCAATTTTTAAAAGGTAAAATTGCAATTTTATAAAAATATTGAAAAATATATATTGAAAAATATATAGGAATAGGTTATTATGGTAACAAATAGAATAATTAGAAGATAGAGGAGCGATACTTAATAGTAGTTGTAATGAGCTAAGCAGCTGTGAGTTACTACAAAAGGATTTATCGCCGAAGGATATAGCTAATGCTTTAAAGCTTTATTTTGGGTGTATAGATAATATCTATATGACTGTCACGTTTTGTGGAGTGCTATCATTTAAGGAAATTACAATATTTTGTTGTATACTTCATACCTTAAGTGAACACTTAAGGTTTTTTTTATACAAAAAATGAGTTAAATATTATACATTGGGGTCAAAAAGTATAAAAGTTAATATTTATTTAGCAGGCAATTATAATTCTATATTTTAATATTGTCAGCTGCATCTTCAAAACTATATGAAGATGGGTAATTAATATTATATATAGTCCTTATTATCCTAAAACAAAGGACAAGCAATAAGATTAAGGGGGAAAAAGATGTTAATAGGAGCTTTAAAAGAAATTAAACCAGGAGAATCAAGGGTTATTGTAACACCTGTAGAAGTAGAAGAACTTATAAATGATGGACATGAGGTTTGGGTTCAATCTAATGCTGGATACAATGCTGGATTTTATGATGAAGATTATAAAAAGTCAGGGGCTAAGATTGTAGAAACTAGAGAAGAGATTTACTCAACTTGTGATATGATACTTAAAGTTAAAGAGTTCTTCCCAGAAGAATATGATTTATTAAGAAAAGATCAAATTTTATTCACTTGTATACATCCTGCTGCTAACAGAGAAGAGGTTGATGTGTTACTAGATAAAGAAGTAATAGCATTTACAGCAGAGGATACACATAGATATGGTTCTCCAAACTGTGAAGTTGCAGGAAAGCTAGGGGCTTTAATGGGGGTAAATTACTTACTTAATAACAATGGAGGAATCGGTAAATTAGTAATGGGTATCGGTGGAGCACCAGGAGCTAATGCAATAGTATTAGGTGCAGGAATTGTTGGTAAAGGTGCAATACAAACTTTAGCTTCATTAGGAGCTCAAGTTACAGTCATGGATATAAATATAGGATCTATGAGAGCTTGTCAAGAGTTATATCCTGCAAATGTAAGAACTATGTTCTCAAATCAATCAAACATAAAATCATTATTACCAACTACAGATTTAGTAGTAAATTGTGTTAAATGGCCGAAGCATAGAAAAGACCATTTAATTACTGAAGAAATGCTTGGCTTAATGAAAAAAGGAACAGTAATAGTTGATATTAGTGCAGATGTTGGTGGGGCAATAGAAACTTATAGACCAACAACTCACGAAAATCCAGTTTATGAAGTTAATGGGGTAATTCATTATGGTGTAGATAATATACCAGGGGCAGCAGCTCATACAACTTCTATTGCATATGCAGCAAGTGTATTGCCACATATTAGATCAATAGCTAACAATGGAATTAAGGAAGCTTGTAGAAGAGATGGATTCTTAAGAAGAAGCTTAACTGCTTATAAAGGAGTTCTTACTCATGAAGAGACAAGTGTTATTCAAAATAGAGAATGGACAACACCAGAAGATGTTTTAGGTTTAGTTGGGGCAAAAATGGATATAGCACCTAAAGCAACTACAACAGAAGCAAATTAGCAATAAGCAAATGAATAAAGAGGAGGACTTTATATATGGAAGCGGGAACGCACTTGGGGATTATATCGATATTGCCGCCAATACTTGCTATAGTACTGGCGTTTAAAACTAGAAACACTATATTTTCGTTATTTGTATCGATTTTTATAGGAGTTTTATTAACGGGAAATGGATTATTAGCATTTCCGGACTTACTTAAAAGATCGTTAGGAACTACTAGTTTTTCTTGGATTTTACTTTTAGAGTTATTTATAGGGATATTAATAGCATTCTTTCAACGTACAGGGGCAATTCAAGGATTTACAGAAATTATGAGAAAGAAAAACTTAAGTAGAGTTAAGATACAGTTAACATCATGGGTTATGGGAATGTTTGTATTCTTTAGTGATTATTTTAGTCCATTATTTGTAGGTTCAACTATGAGAAGTTTATCAGATAAGGCTAAAATATCAAGAGATAAGTTAGCGTATATTGCGGACTCTACTTCAGCACCAGTAAGTGTATTAGTACCTATAACTGGTTGGGCAGTATATTTATCAGGATTATTAGTTGGAATGGGGCCAATTATAAATCAAGAAATGGCAATGAGTACTTTTGTTAAGTCATCATTCTTTAACTTCTATGCCATAGGGGCTGTTTTAATGGTTGGACTTATAGCAACTAAGGTGATTCCAGACTTTGGACCAATGAAAAAGTCAGAGGAAAGAGCTATAAATGAAGGTAAAGTATTAAGAGATGGAGCAGAGCCTTTAGTAGGTGAAGAATTAACAGAAACACAAGCTTATCCAGGTTATAAGATAAATGTATTTTTAAACTTTATAGCGCCTGTTTTAATAGTTATATCTATTGCAATAGGAACATATATAGTTTTAGGATCAGCTAAGACTATGGAAGCTTTTATGGCTGCAGTAGTATTCTTAGGAATAGTTATGCGAATTAAAGGTATACCTTTTAAAGATATTATGGACACTGCTGTAAGAGGTATGAAAGGTGTTATGCCAGCTATTATAATATTAGCACTTTCTTATTCAATAAATGAGTTAAGTAAGGAAATGGGAACAGCATACTATATAATAGAGATTACAAGTGGATGGATGAGTGCTGTTGTATTACCAGCTTTAACATTTATTATAGCTGCAGTAATAGCATTCTCTACAGGAACTTCATGGGGAACATTTGCGATAGTTATGCCCATAGCAGTACCTTTAGCTTTTGGCTTCTCAGGGGGAGAGATAAATATGCTAGTATTAGCAACTATATCAGCAGTAGCAGGTGGAGGAGTATTTGGGGATCACTGTTCACCATTGTCAGATACAACAATACTAGCATCTACAGGAGCAGCAGCAGATCATTTAGATCACGTAAAAACACAAGCTCCATATGCGTTAACAGTATCAGCACTTACAATAGTTTTATACCTAATTGTAGGCTTTATAGGAGCATAGTGGTACAAGCAAAGATTTAAAAAGAAATATTCACGGTGAAGAGGAAAGTGCTTACGGTAAATTTATGTTTACTGTAGGCACTTTTTATATAAGGATTATTAAATTAAATCAAGAGAGTTTACAGTTTAATAACTTGATAGTGTAATTTCACAATGGTACAATTATCTAAAAACTTATATTTGTCGGGGGAAGAATGAGAATAGTAAATAAATTTGTTAAGGTAGTATGTGGAATACTTATATTTATACTTTTATGGACTTTAGGATTTTACATTGCTCAAAAGATTAGGATTTTTGGGAAAGAATCTACAGATATAATAAATCCTAAAACACAGAGTTTTGAAGAGATAATAGAACTTTCTGATGAGATAACTATGGAGAAAAAATTATTTTCGTTTAGAAAGCATTATTATATCCTTAGTGATGGAGTATTAGTCGGGGAAGTTAAAGGAAAGCTATTTCCTATCTTTGGAGATACACTTCAGTTAAAAGATATTCAGGGTAACCTTATAAAAAAGGAAAGTCAAATAAAGAGATTGGGATTAACACAAGTAAAACTGTTTAATATATCTATAAATAGATTAGCTAAGATAGAGGATGCTAATGGTAACACAACTGGATATATAGGAGAACAGAAACAAAATGACTTTTGGAGATTAAAGCGAGTGCAATACTTCTATGATGAAAATCATAATAAAGAGGGACGAGCTATGCCAGATGCAATCTTATTTTGTAAGGATTATAAGATTTATGATGAGGATGATAATATAGATTATGTAATTGATGGAAATTATTTTAGTCCTACTCATAAATATAAAATTAAAATTAAGGATAAAAGTGATATAGATGTAGAAGATGCAATTTTCTATACTATAATTGAAAACTCTATAATAAGTAGTAAAACGAAGGAATCATCTTCAAGTTCAAATAAAAAGTAAAAAAGGATATATGGATAAATAAGAAAAGTATACTTTTTATATATGCTTATAAATATCATAATTACTATAAGATAGAATATGTAGTTAAGAATGGTGATAAGCTAATATAAAAAAGAGTTAGGAAAGTGATAATATGAAAAAGTGTCTATATTGTAAAATGATACTTAATAAAGAACATTTAGAAAATAAAGTAGGAAGCTTTTGCTCAGAAGAACATTTTGATAAATACTTAGAATCACTGAGCAAAGAAGAATATATTGAATTGCAACATTCAATGTGCGTATGTAGCGATGAATAAAAGTGCGAGCTTAGCTCGCACTTTATTTAATTGTTTCTTTAAGTCTACAGTTTGCCTCTTCGTAATCTATTAATCCTTTTAAAGCTTTAAACTCATCACTATCTATTAGTGTTGAAATTAGCCTTTTTCTCATAGCTTTTTGTCCATCAATACCAACTTCTAGTTTAAGATCTTTGAAATATGGATTTTCTGAGTAGTCATAAGGGAATGAAATTACTTCGTCTATATATTTTTTAAACCATTTTGCAGCAAGTTCTTTGTTATCAATTTCTATATACATTTTGCAATAGCTATAAGCTGCAGAGCCTATACCAATTTTAAATTTACTTTGAATATAATCAAGAGCAGATAGATAAAGCTTAGACTTTTCTATATCTCCATCATTTTTAGAAAGTCTTGATAAAACTGCTAGCATAGCTGAACCTTGATTTAAATAATGCAAGAGCATTTTTTTGCATAAATTTTCAGCCTCTTTATTTTTACCTTGCCTTTCTAAAAGTGTAGGATATATAACCATTGGATCTATAAATGCACTTGAAAGTTCTTTGAGAGCATCTTCGCTCTTTTCATAATTTTCTAGCATCATTTCTAAGCTAGCTACTGAGAATAAAGCTGATGATTTATATTTAGAGTCATCACTTTTTGATACTTCATAAAATAATTTAAGTGAGTATTTAAGTCTATCCTTCATAATATCTTCTGTTACATCTTCAGACATCATTCCGTACATTTGAATTAACCCTGCAATTGATAATTTAAGAGAAACACTGTTTGGATATTCTTTCAAATATTTGTTACTTTTTAATATACCATTATCATAGCCTTCGGTTAAAAAGATAGTAGTTAATTCTCCTTTAATATCACTAACATCTGCATCAGAAAGCTCTTTTTGAAATGAAAGTAAAACGTCAAGAGAGGTATCTAACGCTCTAGCAAGTGGAGCAAGCAATGTTATATCTGGAGTAGAGTTCCCATTTTCCCATTTGCTAACTGCACCGGCAGTAACACCTACCATGTTAGCTAATTGTTCTTGTGTAATATTATTTTCTTTTCTTAATTTTAAGATTTTATCACCTATATTAAAACTATTCACTTAAACACACATCCTTCAAAGTTGTTAATTTAATTATAAATAGAAAGTATCTTCATAACAATGGAGTGAAATTCATCTTTTTATTCACAAAACTTGAGTATCATTCAATATGGGTATAATTGTCTTTGATGGTTATGGCTATCCTTGGTATATTTAAATGAGAATATTACCAAAATAGGATAAAGATTCACTAAAAAAATTAGTTGACTACAGAAGAAGGAGCTTCATTAATAAATGAACACAAAGGACAAAAATTATATATTAGATAAACTAAAGAGGATGACTTATAATAGAGAAATTTATTTTATTAAGGATCTTTTAAATAAAGCGGATAGAGAAATTAAGGGAAAGTTATTCGAGGAATATTTAGCTTTTTTATTTGAGGGAAATGGCTTTATTGCAACGGTAAATGGTTCATCTTGGGATGGGGGGGCAGATATCCTTCTATCAAGAAAGAGTAATCCCAATAAAGTAGTCTGGATAGTACAAGCTAAAAACTTAAATAGGCCTTTAAGTAATCCTGAAATAAGAGAAGAGTTACTTAAGTTTGAGAAAGAATCTAGATTAAGATATAAATGTAAGTACTTTATGATAATATCATTAAACGGATATGTAGAAAGAGTTAATATTTTTAACAAAACAAATATGAGTTTAGAAGGCTTTGACTATATAGAAGAACTCATAAATAATTTTTCAGAAGAAGATAATGGACAAGTGTTGTTACCAGATTTAAGGCCTCATAATAGATATACTTATAAAGAGATAAAGGCTATATTAGAAAATAAGAATAGGGTAGCAGTACCTAATGCTACAGGAACAGGAAAGAGTTTTATTATACTTCAATTATTGTTTGACTATATAAAGAAAGATTCAATTCTTTTAGCACCTACAAATGAAATAATTGAGAGGATGAAAAGAATAGCTCCTTGGAGTAGCACAAGGTGTAAGTTTTATACATATAGTAAGTTTTCAGCTATGTACAACAAGGGTAAGTTAGATGATTTGAAGGTAGATTTAATAATTTTAGATGAGTTACATAGAACTGGAGCATTAAATTGGGGAAAAGCTGTAAACTATATTTTAGATAAGAACTTTGAAGCTAAAGTAGTAGGTCTATCAGCTACGCCTATAAGGTTTTTAGATAATAATAGAGATATGATTAGTGAAGTATTAGACGGTGTTTCAACAACTCCATTAAGCCTTTCCGATGCTATAGTGAGAAGGATTTTACCTAGTCCTATATACGTTTCTGCTATGTACAATTTAGATAAAGAAATAGATAAAAAGATTAAGATAATGAAAAAATATAATGTATCTACAGAAGATAGGAAAAAATATATAGAGGAACTTAATATTTATAAAAACTTATACGAAAAAGAAAGTAGAGCAGAGCTAATTATAAAAAAACATTTACCTAAAGAAGATAATTTAAAGTTTATAGTTTTTTGTGAAAATAATAAGCATTTAAAGGAAATGAAAAATGAGGTAATAAGTTGGTTTAGAAATGTATTAGATTCTGATATTAACATTAGAGAATACATAGTGACCTCAGAAAATAATAACACATCAGAACTCTTTGACTTTGAAAATAATAATAATAAAGATGAATTTAAATTACTTTTTTCTATAAGTAAATTAAATGAAGGAATCCATATTAGGAATATAAGTGGAATTATTATGCTTAGAACTACTAAATCACCAACTATATACTATCAACAACTTGGAAGATGCTTAACGGCAGATTCAGTTAATAAAAGTCCTATAGTATTTGATTTTGTAGATAATATAGATAATTTAGAGCTTATGAACTTTAGAGCAAAACTAGAAGAGGCAAGATCTTTACATAATGAATATAGAAAAAGTATAGGTGTTGATAGTGATGAGATTCGTTTAGCTTTATATGATGAGCATTTTGAATTAATATCACAACTCAAAAATATAGAAAAAAAGATAACATATAATTGGGATAAATCCTTCGAAATGTTATGTGAGTTTAAGGAGTTATATGGCAATATAAATGTACCTAAATCTCAAGAATATAGTAGATTGTATAGTTGGATAAGCCTCCAAAGAGCACTTTATAATAAGGGGATTTTAAATGAGGAGTTTATAGAAAAACTAGATTCTATCGGATTTATATGGGATCAAAGATTTTATAATTGGAAAGAGAACTTAAAGAAATATGATAATTTTATTAGTAGCTGTTATAGAAAAAAGATAAGCTATTATAAGTTGATTTCGGATAAATACTATATCAATGTTTACGAAAGTGATGAAGATATAGTAAATAATTCAGCCTTATTAAATTGGATGGATAAACAGATAAAAGAATATAAGTCTGATAATCTAGAAGAAAGAAAGGTTGAGTTGTTAGAAAATGAATTTAAGAAAATCTCAGAATTT